>CAXSIE010000113.1:0-12736 GCA_964237295.1 uncultured Flavihumibacter sp.
TTTTCACTAAGTGCTTCCTGTTAAATCTTAACTTAATGACATTGCCCGAAGGGGTGACATAGAGGGTCTTAAACAGCAAGAATAATGTCACCCCTTCGGGGTTTTGTTTTAACATCAAATGTTTTCTATAATCATGTCACCCCTTTGGGGTTAACAAAGGCGAGGTAGAACAAGACAAAAGCTCAAAGTGAAGACATGAGTACTTATTACGTGTAAGCAGCACTCAAAACGATTTGCCATCAACCGTTAACAATTAATCATTAACAATCAATAATTACTCCGGGTTATAATTGTAGGGCAGCGACTCCGCTACTTTTTCCCAGCTCCAGTAACCGGTGTTCACTATATCGGACTGCTCGTAAAAATAACCGTTCTGTTCAATAACAAAAGCATCGGCTATGTCGAGGATGGTTACCTGGGCTTTCAATGAGGCAGGCAATTTATATTGAGTAAGGAATTTTTTATCGGGCATTTCATTTTTATAAAACACCCTTAATTTACCGGGCCAGTTTATTTCAACATCCTCATTTTCTCCTACCGTATAGTGGGCGCTGTCATAAGGATTTTCTATTGGTTTAGTAGTAAGGATTTTTTTTGTGGGGTCAACCCATTCCAGTGAAAACCCTTCATCCTGCAAGGTGCTGTCATACCAGGATCTGACAAAATGTAAACGTGATCCGTTGTAAGCCTTGATGCGATTTTGCTTCCAGCTTTCTTTTTGCTCAGGTGTGCCGTCGAGTTCTTCAAAGAAAGGATAGCCGCTATAAGTGCTTATATCGGTTCCGTATTCGTATGAAAAAGAATCTAACTGATACTTTATTTTATAGCCAAGGGCATTATTGATAATAATGAGGTCTTCCTTTTCTTTTATCTTTAAACGGTTTCTTTTCTTACTAAAAAAAAACTGCAGCACTTCAGGATTTTGAATAACACATTTCGCCGCATTAGGCGTAGTGCCGATAAAATTATCACGGAAAAACTGTCCGTACTTAACCAGGCCATCGGCTACTTCATTGCTGCCGGAGACGGTGACCTCCGATAAGCTTTTATCTTTTGCTTTAAGTTCAATGGTTAGATTAGTGGCATTGCTACTATTTATATGCACACTTTGTGTTTCATAACCGGTATAAGAAATTACCAGGTCATAGCCTCCCTTTGGTAACCTGATGGCAAAACCGCCTTCATTGTTAGTGATGGTGCCTATAGTAGTATTCTGACAAAAAACTGAAGTACCTGACAAGGGCTGTTTACCTTCTGCATCAACCACCTTTCCAGAGGTTACAAAAGTTTCCGATTGACTAAAGCATGTCTGAAAAATTAAGATCAACAATACTGTTAAAAGCTTTTTCATAATGATTCATTAATTATTTAACGGTGCTTATTCCTGCTATATTTAAAGTCAGTCTGTGCAAAACAATCATTTTGTTTTCCGGATAAGCGGATACTATTCTATTTAACTAAACAGGCAGCATTTTTAGTATATGCCTCACAGCTTATTTGTACTGCCTTTTCGAGGGAAGTATAGGTAAAGCCGGGAAAGTATTTCAGTAACTTGCTGTTATCGAAATAGGTTTCTGATTGGGCTACCCTTGCGCTTTCTTTGGAAAGGAGTGACCTCTTACCTGATATCAGCGATTTTAGTTTTTCAACCCGCCAGGCAATAGCAGCTAATGATGGTGTGGCATTCCTGTAAGGATGCCTTTTATCAAAGCCGTCGGCAATGCTGTTTAAAAGTTGCCTGAAAGACCAGTTGTTACCGTTTACAATAAAGCGTTCAAAAGTAATAGTGCTTTCAAGCAGTTGAACCGTTGCTCTTGCCACATCTTCAACATATACAAAGCCGTTAATGCCATTGGTATAATACGGAAATTCATTATACACTGTTTTGAATATGGCACAGGACGATGTATTCCAATCGCCATACCCGAGTATCGTACTTGGATTGAGTATGGAACCCTGCAGCCCTTCACCCATAGCCCGCCAAACCTCCAGCTCGGCTTTGTATTTGCTTATCGCATAATTAGTATTGATCTTTGTTTCCTGCCATTCTCTTTCCTCATGAACCGTTTCGCCATTGGGGGTTCTTCCTAAAGCCGCTACCGAACTGATATGAATAAAGCGCCGGATATTTTTGTCGAGAGCAGTATTTACCACATTAGCAGTTCCTTCAACATTTATTTTAAACAGTTCATCTCTTTCATTACCGGCAAAAGAAACCTTTGCGGCAGCGTGGATCACTGCATCCACTCCATCCATTGCTTCCTCCAGGCTTATAACATCTAATATATCACCCTCCACCCAATCTACTTTGGCTACAAAATCAGGAGGAATAAAAAAAGGAAGCTTGCTGTTATGTCTTCTTATGGCCCTTACGCTATGACCTTTCAGTAACAGATGCTTTATAACATATGCTCCTAAAAACCCGGTGCCACCTGTAACTAAAATCATATTGGTTTAATGAGTCAGTGACTGTTCAAATCATTTATTAAACAAACAGGCTGTTGTTCCGTTTTGAACACTTACCCTTGAAATATAAATATTGCTGACGCCATCTGCAAGATTAATATATGGTTTAGGCATTGCCTTCCTGTTTTCTTTAGTAAGATCGTTAATAAAACCATTCAGATCAGGAACATTCACCGATTTGTCATCCAGTGATTGCGGATCGCCGGTAGCGCAGGTGATCCCTGCTATATTAAAACACTGTGTTGTAATACCTATCATGGCTATTTTTGAATCCATTTTTTGCCGGAGAAATAAAGAGGGATCTTTTTTGTAATAATTATTAATGTTCCATACCAGCATTTTGAGATGGGGTGAATTTGGTTTAACATCTATACTACCGGCAAGATACATATTTAGCAGTGCCAGTTTTCCTGAAAAGTTTGACACATTGATGATGGTCCCCGAATCCAGATCAGTGGGAGCATACATGGCTCCATCAACGGTCAGGTTACCGTTGCCGGTTAAATTAAGAGGTATAAAATCTCTTTTATACGATCCCTCCCACCAGCAATCCCTGGCAATCATGGTTGCGTTATTTTCAAGGTGCACTCCTGCACTTTGGCCGCCAAAGCAATACAATTTACTGGTACCGGTTCCGGCTTTTACTTTATCACCACCGATGATCGTATTGCCTTTTGAAAAAAAAGAATTATTCTTCTCGAAGTAGGTGTAATTAAGCTGGTTGATATAAATGCTGTTAACGGCTTTTGAATAAATCTGGTCTATTCTTACCTGTGAGCCTGCCTGATCGATATTGGTAAATGCAAAAGCATTGGTTTTATCACGTGCACCATCTTGTCCGATCTGAATATCTTTTATGACGATATAGGATGGACCGTTAATTTTAAAGAAGTTATATTCGGTTTGAATGTTAGCGGCTTTTTTTAAAACGCTTGCATATATAATACCATCGCCCATTATTTGGATATCGCTGCCTGCGGGTATTTCAATGGTTTTATCAATATCATAAGTACCCATAGGAAAATGTACTACAGCCCGTTCTCCTTTTAATGCAGCGGCAGTATTGATGATTTTTTGAATGGCCGCTGAACTTGAACCGGCAACAACTTCAAAGATTCTCCTTTTAACGTATGGTACAAAAGACTGGAGCGTTCGTACAGCCGGCATCTTTATAGCTTTGGCATTAATCTTTTTATCTTCTATCGAATGCACCATGGAATGAAAATCCTTTCTTAAATTATTAGGATTTGCTTCCGTAAAGCTGTTGTCAATAGAAAGTATATCATAGTTGCCTTTACACCAGCTTGTATAATCAACACTGGACTGTACACTATTATCGTTAAGGAAATAATTATCGATAAGTGAAATCTTTCCCTGGTGATGGTATTGGATGGGTGTTGATTTGCAACCCTTAATAAAATTTCCCTGAAACACTCTTTTAAATGCGTTGCAACTGGCGCCGGCATCAACTGAAAATGCTTTGGCATTGTTTGAATAACATCCTCTCACGGAAGAATAAATGGCATCCTTGATATTTATATCAGCATTTTGAGAGTTGTTAAAATGTGATTGATAGATGTGGTAATTGCCCAAACTACAATCCACACCGGTATAACAATTATTAAATTCCGAATCCCATATCCAGTAATCCAGTGCATTGTATCCTTTAATGGCAATACCTGCGGCCTGGCATGAAAAGAACCTGCAGCGTTTAATAGCAACTTCCGCATCCATCATGCCTGTGCCATCCGAAGTGTAAGAACCGGAGCTTATGCCATACTTTGGATTGCCGGTAAAGACCATATCGCTGAACTCGACGCTGGTGGGAGCAAAATTAGGTTCAACAAAATCTTTATAATGCATTCCTAAAATCTCGATATTTTTTTTATTGCTGGCATCCCAGGTAATGCGGCTGACCTTTATATAAGCTGCGCGGTTGCTGTAAAACATGGTATCGTTATCACCGCCATACCATTTGATAATTGTTTTTTCAGGGTCTTCACCGATGAATGTTACACCGATTTTACCTGTTAGTCTTAATGTTTGTGAAATTTTGTATGTTCCCGCAGGAAGGTAAACAACAAGATATTTTGTTTGTGTGTTATTATTAAATAAAACTCTTTCTGTAGTTGTTAACGAATCTAATGCTGATTGTAACGCCCGGGTGTCGTCATGAACACCATCAGCCGCAGCTTTGAAGCGGGTTTTAACATTTGCCCAACTTTCAAACGGCCCGTTAAACTCTTCCCGGTAACGGCTTTGTGAAAATGTACTGATTGCCAGGAAGCAACATAGAATAAGCAGCAATGTATTTTTCATGGGTTAAGTATAAAGCTTTCAGCCATCGGCTATCCGGAGGCGGTCCACATTCTTGCAATCATGTTGCCTGTAGTGTCTCACGGTTAACTCGCTACTATTTCAAGTTGCCTTTCAGCAATTTTACAGGGTCGTTTAAGATTAAATTGATGTACTATGTGTTCCGGAACCGGTAATTTATTTAAGTTTCCCGGCTCTACCTTAATTGCTCCTGAACCATAACTTTTACCTACAAGATGTAAGTTCTCTAAAGTATCGGGATGATTTAATGCTTCCCAAAGATTGTTGATAAAAGTCTTATCGGTGTAAACCGGATATACACAAAGAAATCCGGTTAATGGCAATACTGCTGCATCATTTAAAATAAATCTTGTATTTCGCCTGCCTAAATAAGCAAACAATATGGGTGGGATTTCTCTTTTTTCCATTTTGTACCAGGGCTTTCGTTGTTTTATTAAGGAACGGTCTGGAAGCCCCATGTTTACCCCTACTTTTAAATAATCCGAAACAGCTTTGGGAAATGTGTCGTTACCATTGATTGATAAAAGATAAGTTGGCCGGTTTTTATTTTCCAATTTTAAAATATCTGCCTCCTTGATGGTATTTCCAACAGCATCTTTAGTTCTTCCGATAGCTCTTCTAATAAACTTTTTTGGAATACCTATTTCTTTAACTTGTCCGGCAGTTAAAAAGAAAAACTCGTTTGATCCTGTGGCAATACCTCGCATTACGCTTGCAAAATCATTTAAATAAAATTTAAATTCATTATGGCTTTGTGCTGCTCTCGATAAGCCGGTATCAATTGCTTCTTTTAATTTTCTTTCAGTAATCTCAAGACTGTTAAACGTTTTCTTTTCAAACCCGGATGAAACAAATGCAAACAGGTCTTTTGAATATGCCTGACTTGATTTAACCCAATGAAAGCTTTCTTTGGGTTTTGAATTTTTTATAAGAAAAATAATTGCATTTGTGTCAACATCAGGGAAAGGTGTAGCCTTTTCCTCAAATGTTATTACTGCTTCAATACAAAATTTTTCTGAAATCCATTTCCACAATTTAGGAGCAAATGTTCCTTCACAAGTGTCTGCAGGCATGATAAAGGCAAGCTTTCCATTTTTTTCCAACAGATTAAGTGCCTGAATAAAGAAGTAGATATGATATCCTGCTCTTCCGTCAATTGTAAACCCTGTTATTGTTGCTGAAAGGCTTTTAAGAATCAGCTTTGTTTCCTCGTCTATCCGATGATGCCTGATGTAAGGGGGGTTAGCAACTATTGATTTGAATTTTCTTTCAGGAGGATTTTTGATAAAGTCTCTTTCCTCAACAAAACAATTTTTGTTATTATAAATTGCATCAGTTAAAACTTCCTTATCAACGTCTGTACCTAAATAAGAAGTATTTGTTTTGCCTATTTTCAGCAGCGCTTTAAAAAAAGCTCCTCTTCCGGCAGCAGGGTCAAAAACCACCTCTGTTCTATCTGCAACATAAGAAACCATAGCTTCGGCAACCCAATTCGGAGTCCAGAATTGTCCTTTGTTCCGCAGGGTTTCTCTTTCTGTGCAATCAGTCGGTAAATCCTGATGTTTTTGTACTTTGCCCATTACATCGAAGTTAAAACATTTAGAGCGTCTTCCATTGTTTCCAAAGGCTGCCTGAACGCTGACAGCTGATTATATCGCTGTTGTAAACTGTTTTAAAAACCGCAAATCATTTTCGCTGAAAAGTCTGAGGTCATTCATCTGATATTTCATCATTGCAGGACGTTCGATGCCGATACCAAAAGCATATCCTGTATATTTATTACTATCAATACCGCAATTTTCCAAAAGTTTCGGATGGGCCATACCGCATCCCAGTATTTCCACCCAGCCTGTATGTTTGCAAATAGTACAACCGGCGCCACCGCAGATTAAACAGCTGATATCCATTTCAGCGCTTGGCTCGGTAAAAGGAAAATAGGAAGGCCTGAACCGGATCTTGACATCATTGCTGAACATTTCCTGCACAAAGAAGTACAGGGTTTGTTTGAGGTCGGCAAAAGATACATTTTCATCTATATACAAACCTTCTACCTGGTGAAAGAAACAGTGTGATCTTGCACTAACGGTTTCATTACGGTAAACACGTCCGGGGCAAACAATACGTATGGGCAATTTGCCTTTTTCCATCTCACGTACCTGTACGCTCGAAGTATGTGTCCGCAGCACCCAGTCCGGGTTCTGATTAAGATAAAAAGTATCCTGCATATCACGGGCAGGGTGGTTCAAAGGCAGGTTGAGCGCAGTGAAATTATGCCAGTCGTCTTCTATTTCCGGCCCTTCTGCAACAGCAAAACCAAGCCTTTGAAAAATTGAAACGATCCTGTTACGTATCAGGGTTACGGGGTGCCGGGTACCTACCGGAAGCGGATCGCCAGGGAGACTAATATCAATTTTACCTGCGTGCGATGGTTGGCCATTTAATGAGATAGCCGCTTTTGATGTTTCAAATTTATTCTCGGTAAACTGTTTGAACTCGTTTAACAGTTGGCCGAATTCCTTTTTATGTTCATTAGGAACGTTTTTCATTTCGCTCATAACCTGCTTCACCAAACCCTTTGTCCCCAGGTATTTAATGCGAAAAGCTTCTAATGTTTCCTGATCTGAAGCCACAAATGAATTGATCTCCTCTTTATATGCTTCAATTTGATGTAACAATTGCTCCATAAAGCAAAGATAGGAAAGATGAAAGTTTAAAGTTCAAGGTTTAAAGTTGGCCGCCCCCTTTCAAACTTCCAAACTAACTTTAACTTTGAACGTTACACTTTAAATCATACTAATGTTGATCTCTGATTTTCTTGATCCGGTAAATATTCCTATGCTGTCCAATGATGAAGCTTACAAAGACGGACAGTTGGGCAAATTAATAGCAGTTTATGAAAATGAATTTCCCGTTATTGATCAGGTAGATATCGTACTGGTAGGTTGTAACGAAGAAAGAGGTAACAGCGGCAGGAAAAAAAATGATCATGCACCTGATGCCATCCGCCAGCAATTCTACCAGCTCTTTTACTGGCATTTTGATGTGAAGATTGCTGATATCGGCAATATAAAAAAAGGCGCAACGCTGTCCGATACGTATGCGGCATTAAAAACAGTTATCAGGGAATTAATTGATGAGGGAAAAACGGTGATCATTCTTGGCGGCTCACACGATCTTACATTGTCTCAGTATTCGGCCTATAAAGACAATAAAACAATTATCGAGGCAGTTTGCGTAGATGCCAGGGTTGACCTGAGTATTGAAATGCCACAGCCCAGCGAAAAGTTTCTGATGGAAATACTCACCGGCGAACCCAATTATATCAGGCACTATAATCACATTGGATTTCAGAGCTATTTTGTACATCCGAAAATTTTGGAAACAATGGACAAATTACGTTTTGATTGCTTTCGTGTAGGCAACGTAAAAGATAATATAGAGGAAATGGAGCCGGTGATCCGTAATTGCCATTTATTCAGTTTTGATATTTCCGCTATCGCTAATTCCTTTGCGCCGGGTAATTCCCTGTCACCAAATGGTTTTGATGGGGAGCAGGCCTGTACTTTGATGCGTTATGCCGGGTTAAGCGCTCATGTAAGTACAATAGGTATCTATGGTTTTAATCCTGAGAAAGACCGGGAAAATTTAACGGCAAAGCAGATCAGTCATATGTTATGGTATGTGCTGGATGGAAAGAGCAAAGGAAAACAGGAGGCGGATATTAATGACAGGAACTCATTTAATGAGTATCATACTGTTTTTTCAGAAGTTCAGAGCATCTTTCTTCAAAGTAAAAGAACCGGCCGGTGGTGGATGCAATTACCCGATAAAGAATTTATTGCCTGTTCATATAAAGATTATTTACTGGCCGGTAGTAACGAGATTCCCGAACGTTGGCTGAGGGCCCAGGAAAGGAGTTAATGTACTAATAACCTGCATATTATTTTTTTTAACGCAGAGAACAGCCGGAGGAGGAAACACAGAGATCACAGAGGAAGCCTTCTGCGCCCTCCGTGTTTCCTCCTCCGGCTGTTCTCTGTGTTTAAAAACTCTTTGTATGTAAGGCTGAATGTATTCTCGAATGTTGTTATGTAGGAGACAGAAAAGCAGGGAGAAACCCTAACTTTAAACCTTAAACCAGGAACTTTGAACCTTACTCCATTCCTAACTATTCTATTGCTTGCAGGTTGTGCTGCTCCAGCAAAAATAAGCAGCACCGTAAACACAGGCACAACCGGCACCGTTAGTGCATCTATAAAAAAGGAATTCTGGGAACAACCTGAATTTCAAAATTCCCATATCGGAATTTGTATTTATGATGTTAATGAAGGAAAGTATTTATACAATTATCAGGGTGACAAATACTTTGTTCCTGCTTCCAATACAAAAATAATTACCCTGTATGCAGGGATGAAATTTTTGAAAGATTCCTTACCCGGTATCCGTTACCGGGAGAATGCCGATACCTTTTTTATTTATCCAACGGGAGATCCCAGTTTATTGCATGCCGATTTTAAAAAGCAACCGGTGATTGAAAAGCTTCAAAGAACATCGAAAAAGCTGGTATTGATTAACAATGCCTGGAAAGAGGAAGCTTTAGGGTCGGGCTGGGCCTGGGATGATTATAACGACGATTACCAGTCGGAAAGAAGTTCATTGCCTGTTTATGGAAACGTAGTAAAATGGATACAGGCATCGCAAAAAAATACACAAGCCGAGCTGCAGGATAGTCTACAGACATTTGTATATTCAGAACCCGAGGTTAACTGGAAAGTAAGATTTAAAGAGGACACAACGAATAAAACTTTTTTTGTAAAAAGAAGAAAAGACGAAAACTATTTCGAGGTAAGCCAGGGTAAAGAAGCACTCAAAGAGCAATTAGTACCCTTTGTTACCAACGGTGTTTCATCTGCCCTTGAATTATTGAAAGATACTGTTCATAAGGAAATTACCGTACTGCCAGGCATTCCGGATAATAATTTCAAAACCATCTATTCCCAGCCTTCAGATTCGCTGTTTAAAATAATGATGTACCGGAGCGATAATTTTTATGCCGAGCAAACTTTGCTGATGGTATCCAATGAAAAGCTTGGTTATATGAAAGATGCCGTGATCATTGATACGCTGCTTGGTTCATTATTGAAAGAGTTGCCCCAGAAGCCGTATTGGGCAGATGGCAGCGGGCTAAGCCGATACAATCTTTTCACGCCACAGGATTTTGTATGGGTATTGAATAAAATGAATGCTGAATTCGGAATGGAAAGATTAAAAGCAATTTTTCCGGGCGCGGCGGAAGGATCACTGCGTAATTATTTCGCTGCGGATAAAGGTTACATCTTTGCCAAAACAGGATCGCTTACAGGGCAAATAGCGCTAAGCGGTTTTCTTATCACACCAAAAAATAAATTGCTCACATTTTCAGTGCTGGTAAACAACCACCAGGGTAGCGCTGCTGCGGTAAGACGGACAGTGGCGGATTTCTTAATTGATGTCAGGCGTAAATACTGATAGTGTTGCTAACCAACCATCCTGAATAGCTTCTCCAGGTAATCTTTTTTAAATTCAATATAAGTGGGATGACCGGCAGGGGTTACATTGGGAGTAGCACATTCGAACAATTCATCTACCAACAATTTCATTTCTTTCTGCATAAGGAATTTACCCGGTTTAACAGCATTTTGCGATGCCACAGAACGTATGAGTTTTTCGCGTTTGGAGAATTTTATATCATTGCTGAAATGTTTGTATTGCTCCAGCAGGTTCTCTATGGCCAGTTTTTCATTTCCCTGAACCAGGTCGGCAGGAGTTCCCTGGATAACAAAGCTGTTACTGCCAAAAGGTTCTACCAGGTAGCCAAGATGATTGAGGTCTGTAACCAGCTCCTTCATTAACAAAGCATCCTGTGGAGAAAGCTGTAAGGTTGCCGGGAACAAGGTTCTCTGAGCGGCTACTGCATGGCCCTGCATAGCAGTGGTATAACGTTCATATAATATCCGTTCATGTGCAGCCTGCTGATGGATCAGCAGGTAGCCCGATTCCGATGGTGCAATAATATAAGTATTAAGAAGCTGAGTCAACACCGCATTTTCAGCAACTTTGCCGGCCTGACTTTTATAAGAACCTGACAGTAACGAATTAAATGCAGCAGCGGGTTGCGTTTCAGTCAGGGAACTATTTCCGTCAGCGGGATGTTCTTTTTCCGGGCTTTCATAAAAATCTTTCCAGTGTTTTAATTCACTTTTATCTGATTCGATAAAATGAGCCTGGTTTTTCTTTGAAAATGTTTTAAACAGGCTGGAAGATACAGCCGCCGCCTCATTTTCTTCAGTAAAGGGTTTGCTTACTGCTTCCAGCTGCTGGATGTTGGCGTCAAGGTCAAATTCAAGGGTTGGTGCGATACTGAACTGGGCGAGTGCATGTTTAACCGCGGCCTGCACGAAAGCGTAAATAATTTTTTCATCTTCAAACTTAATTTCCTGCTTGGTAGGATGCACGTTCACATCTATCTGTGTGGGATCGAGGTCAATGAATAATACGTACAGCGGGAAGCTGTCAGAAGGCAGCATCTGCTGGTAAGCACTCATCAGCGAATGATTGAGATAAGCGCTTTTGATAAAGCGGTTATTCACAAACAAATACTGATCGCCCCGTGTTTTTTTTGCCGTTTCAGGTTTACCGACAAATCCATAAATATTCAGGTAATCCGTATTTTCATTTACTGCTACCAGCTTTGAGTTGTACTGGCTGCCCAAAAGCTGAATGATCCGTTGTTTCAATGTGCCTTTTTCTAAATGAAAAACCTGCTGGCCATTGCTGGTAAGTGAAAAGAACAAAGGTGGAAAAGCCAGGGATACCCTTATAAATTCATCAATGATATGCCTCATTTCCGCGGCATTGCTCTTGAGAAAATTCCTGCGGGCAGGCACGTTAAAAAACAGGTTTTTCATGGCAATGCTTGTGCCCGGTGAAACTGCCAGGGGCTCCTGTTTTACTACCATACTGTTTTCTATCTCAATATAAGTTCCCGCTTCATCTTCTACCCGCTTTGTTTTAAGTTCCACCTGGGCTACCGCTGCTATTGAAGCCAATGCCTCACCCCGGAAACCCATGGTACGGATGTGAAAAAGGTCATCAATTTTCTTTATTTTGGAAGTAGCATGCCGTTCAAAACACATACGTGCATCTGTTTCACTCATTCCATTTCCATTATCGGCTACCTGTATCAATGCTTTTCCAGCATCGCTTACTATTAACCTGATCTCTGTGGCGCCTGCATCTATAGCATTCTCCATCAATTCTTTAACAGCGCTGGCTGGCCTTTGAATTACCTCACCTGCAGCTATCTGATTGGCAATATTATCGGGCAGTAATTGAATGATATCGGGCAAAACAGTATTTCTTTTTGGCAAATTTAAAGTTTCTGCAAAGGATATGTGAAATCCATTTAAATTTTAGCTATGCTGAAATGAAAATCCCATTAAGACGTTCTATAATGATAATCCCCCCTATGAAAAGAGCCCTTTTTACACTATTATCATTTTTAGCCGTTTGCTGCAGCAAACCGGATCGTCAACCTGTTAGTACGCCCGTTATTGACAATACAGGGCAGTATCCCGATAAAAGAACGTTAACCTGGTACGTTATAAAATCAGGCAATCACTACAGCGAACAAAACATGCCGCAGGTTATGAACCGCAACAGCATGTCTGCCAGGGTAACATTCGATAGTTCGGCAATGTACACTTCGGTTGATGCCAATAACCAGGCTGACGTTAACAAGCTTATGGGATTTTCTGACTGTGGTAATGATCATCAGCAAAACAGTGCAAGGATCGGCTGGTCATGGACAGGAGAAAACCTGGACCTATATGCGTATGCTTATGTTAATAAGATCCGGATTATTAAAAACCTTGGAAGTTTTAACCTGAACAAG
>CAXSIE010000114.1:0-10937 GCA_964237295.1 uncultured Flavihumibacter sp.
CTATAGAAATACAAGTGCGGCGATCCGCACGGGTCAGTTATTCTCCTACTGCAGTGATGATGTAATAGCATTTACCAAGGAACAGGATAAGGAAAAAGTTTTTACGATCATCAATATTAGAAATAAAGCGGTTGATTACACGCTTCCCGCAGCCCTTGGAAACAGTACCTGGACGGATGCTTTAAATGGTGGAAATGTTGCGCTGGCAAATAAGGTTGTGTTACAACCCTACAGCTACCTTGTTTTAAAAAATCAATAGCATCTTGTCTGTTCTTGTTTACGGATTAAGAAACATTGCGTCATGGTTAACACGCCATTTTAAAAGTACCTGTTTTAATATGCAAAAACTTATAAGGCTCATTTTAACTGTAATGATTTTTCTTTGTTGCGGTCCGGTATTGGTTACCGCTCAAAGTACCACAAAATTTATTGAAAAGGATCCGCTACAGTATGGCCATCCTTTTAACAAAGTGCCCGATAGGAAAGATGTTACGATCTACCAGGTAAATATGCGCAATTTCAGTAAAGAAGGAAATTTTAAAGGCGTATCGGCGCGCATGGATTCTATAAAAGCCCTGGGCGTGAACGTGGTTTACCTGATGCCTGTTTATCCGGTAGGAATTATCAAAACGGCTAATTCTCCTTATTGTGTAAGGGATTACAAAGCTGTAAACAGCGAGTTTGGAACACTTGATGATTTGCGCGCGGTCATTGATGGTGCGCATGCCAGAAACATGGCTGTAATACTTGATTGGGTTCCCAATCACACTTCATACGACAACTCCTGGACAAGTAATAAATCCTGGTACCTGCAAGATTCCAGTGGAAACATTATCAGTCCGCCGGGCACTGGCTGGAACGATGTGGCGCAACTGAATTACAGCAATACAGACATGCGGTTAGCAATGATAAGCGCTATGAAATATTGGGTACTGACGGCTAATATAGATGGCTTTCGTTGCGACTATTCAGACGGCCCCCCGGTTGACTTCTGGCAGCAGGCGATTGACACATTAAAAAAAATCGCTCATCATAAATTGCTTATGATGGCTGAAGGAACCCGCAGTGCTAATTATACAGCAGGATTTGATTATAACTTTGGATTCAAGTTTTTCGGAAACCTGAAGAAAATCTATGGCCACAATGGTTCCGTACTTTCAATAGACAGTTTAAATATATCAGAGGCCAGGGGCGCTTCCGGGGGACAGCAAATTATCAGATATATTACCAATCATGATGTTAACGGATCAGACGGCACTCCATTGGAATTGTTCGGCGGAAAAAATGGGTCGATGGCGGCATTTGTTGTAGTGGCTTACATGAAGAGTATTCCCATGATATATAACGGTCAGGAAGTTGGAACGCCTTACAGGTTAACCTTTCCCTTTACATCAAAAAAAATTGACTGGACAATCAATCCTCAAATAACGAATACATATAAAAAGGTGATCGCTTTCAGGAATAGCAGCAAAGCAATAAGAAGGGGTGATTTGAAATCGTATAGCACCGATGATATATGCGCCTTTACAAAAAAATCGGGGAATGAAGAGGTGCTGGTGATCTCCAATTTAAGAAACAAAACTATTGATTATCCGCTGCCACCTGCTTTTAAGAATTCAACCTGGAATGATGTGATGATTGGAGGTAAAAAAACTTTAAATGGAAATATCAGTCTGCAGCCCTATTCTTATCTTATTCTCAAAAAATAAATTGTGATATACAGGCTTTGTTATGGCCACATAATTTTAAATGCGGTTGTTGGTGATGACATTAGTATAAACTGAAAAGATCCGTTGAGACCTAATACAAGTAAGGTGAATCCAAGCATTGCTTTTGCCACTTGCGCAGCTATAGTAAATGCTTTACTTTTTGAGATTACTTTCTCCTGATGTATAAGAACACCAGATGTTATATGCGTCATGATTTCTTAAAATTGATTTGATAATGTAAAACTACATACCTTTACTCACGAAAAGTTAGTAGTATACAAAAGGTTAGTGGTAACCATGTGGTTAGTTAAACTTAGATCAATGCAAAATTTGAAAACGAGTGAGGTAAACCTCACAGAACCTCAGTGTAAGGCACGTTTGGCTTCGGTTGCAGATGCGCTGTACGCCATTGGCGGAAAATGGAAACTAAGAATTATAGTTTCCCTTAGTGATGGCAACAAAAGATTTAACGAAATGCAGCGACTGATAGATGGCATCTCTGCCAAAGTTCTGTCTAATGAATTAAAAGATTTAGAATTAAATGGTTTTGTAAAGAGAAATATTTTTACAGGTACCCCTGTGGTGGTGCAATACGGACTTACCGGATATAGCGAGACCCTTCATCCTGTTTTAGATGCATTAAGCCAATGGGGCTTTAAGCATCGGGACAAAATAAGACAAAGCTTGCATGATACGGAGGTAGTTAACAATTAATCATGCTTACAGGCAATGCGCCAACCCTGTAGCACATTGCTTTATTGGTATTACACTCCTCTCCACGCTACCGTGTTAACCCATAAGTATCAATAACTTCCCAGCTAAGAGGCCTGTATGCTTTAATGTTGCAAAGGTTTTGTATAAGATGGATAATGTACTACCTGCTTTTCAGGAAGCTCACGAACATGACCCATTTTGCCATGCCTGTATTGCTGATACAGATGAGCTATATCTTCTTTGGTATCACCAATAAAAGGTCCCTGACTTACGATAGGTGCTCCTTGTGGTTCACCGGCATAGAAAATAAAGCGACTACCATTCTCACCACCCTTAAACCTGATCTCACTATTTACTTTTTCAGCCGGTCTGTCAAGCCAGGCTACCTGCTGTTCTCCAACAATAGTTTTTTCATCACCCACTTCAACATAACCGTTTATTACATAAACAAAACCATTGTACGAAGCAGGTATTTCCTGTACCACATCATAACCGGCTTCCAATTGAAAGTCAACGATTGTAGTAGGTGTTTCATTTTGTGTGGGCGCTGTCATTCCTGAACTTGTTCCGCTATATACACGAATTTCTGAGTTTCTTTCTTTTCTTACAGGAATATTATTAAGATGTAATTCCTGCCATTTAGGTTCAGTCCATCTCTTGGCTTTTGGCAGCACCAGCCAAAGTTGCAGAATCCTCATTTTTAATTTGGTATCAATTTCTTCCGTATGCACAATCCCACTACCTGCTGTCATCCATTCCAGTCCACCGGTTTGCAAAGTTTTTGATTTGTTATTTGCATCACCTTCCAATACAAGTGTTACTGTTTCAAAACCTGCATGAGGATGCGGACCACCAACAGTACCATTTCCCGGCAGGTTAAGCTGATCATCCATCAATATTATAAATGGGTCGGTTTGTGCAAAATTATTTCCATTTATCACTGCTATTGCCTTATGTCCTTCCCCTAAAAAACCTTTACTGGCTGCAGGGTTTAGTATCCGGGATATTTTACGAGTTATTACTGTTGGTTGTACAAGCACTCCTGCAGTTACATGTGCCATAATTTTAATGATTTTTTTAAGAAGCGAAGCTACATACCTTTACTCACCTAAAGTTAGTAGTATACAAAAGGTAATCAGTAACCTTTCAGTTAGCTTGCATTGAAGTGATGCCTGTTATTATCGTTCTTCGGAGGGAGAAATAATATCTTTCACAGCTAAAGAATCAGTTATAAATTACTAGTGGATTATTTGTAACCGGGTTATTAATTATAGTGGTAGACACATTGAATACTTCCCGGATCAATGCTTCGTTTAAAATCTGCTTTGTAGTTCCATTGGCTACCAGTACGCCATCTTTTAAAAAAAATAATTTATCCGCATATTGAATTGCCAGGTTTATATCATGCATAACGGCTACCAGTACCGTATTGTTATTAGCGAATTCTCTTGCGATCTGCAGAAATTCCTGCTGATAGTTTATATCCAGGTTATTGAGTGGCTCATCTAAAAACAAATAACGATTGCCGGTTTCCGGCTTTTCCCATACCTGGGCAAGCACACGTGCAAATTGAACACGTTGTTTTTCTCCGCCGCTAAGCGTTAGATAATTCCTTTCTTTGAAAGATAACAAGTTCATCCTTTCCATCACTTCGTTACAAATACCTTCATCCTTTTTTGCAGGATTGAATTTAAAATGGGGATAGCGGCCCATCATTACTACTTCCTCAACAGTAAGAGGAAAACTTAATTCCGGTTGCTGGCTCATCACAGCTCTGAATGTAGCCAGCCCTGCTATCTTCTGATTTTTCAGGGCCCTGTCGTTGTACAATACATTACCGCTGTAACCGGTTATTTCCCCACTAAAAATTTTAAAGAAAGTTGATTTACCGGAGCCATTAGGTCCAAGTATCATACTGAATTCTCCCGGAAGAAACTCAGCACTGATATTATTCACGATTTGTTTGCTGCCAATCTTAAACCGTATTTTTTCAGCTTTAAGCATTTGCCCCTCCTCTCTGTTGTACCAGGTCGAACTTTTTCAAAAGGAACAAAAAAATGGGTGCCCCAACAATTGATGTAATGATACCGATGGGAATTTCTGCAGGTGCCAGCAACATTCTTGCTCCAAAATCCGCCAGGGTCAATAACAAAGCTCCTGTAATCATAGATGCCGGCAGAAGCCTTTTATTATCGCTTCCGATCAGCAAACGAAGAACGTGCGGCACTATCAACCCCATGAAACTGATTACACCAACGAAAGCTGTAGCCACTGATACCATGGCGGTATTAATGATCATTATTTTTCTTTTTAGCTTGTCAGCATCCACCCCTAAATAAGTTGCTTCCGCCTCGCCTAATAACAACGCATTTAATTGTTTGGAATACCGCAGGGCAATAGTAAAAATAACGGCAGCCACGGCTCCTACAATACCAACCTGCGGCCAGGAAGCGCCTGAGAATGTACCTAGGTTCCAGAAGGTGATGCTTCTTGCCTGCGGATCTCTTGCAATGTAACTCATAAACCCGGTGCCACTTAAGCCTACTGCGTTTACTGCGATGCCGGCCAATAACAAAGATAAAATAGAAACCCTTTTTGCACTTTTTGCTAAACTGTATACGGTATAGGTAGCAAGTAATCCGCCACCAAATGCAAATAAGGGAACCAGTAAAGGACCAATGATGCTTTTAACCGACAGACTCATATTCGCAGCAAGAACAAATACCACCGATGCACCAAAAGCTGCACCGGCACTGGTTCCTACCAGTCCGGGCTCAACAATCGGGTTGCGGAACAATCCCTGCATCAATACTCCGGATACTGCCAGGATCGCCCCTGTAATGGCGCATAACAAAACCCTTGGCAGGCGAAGCTGCAGAAAAACACCTTCGTAAATGTCGGCAGGTGGTTTACCCTGCGAGAAATGCTTGAGCGATGAAAACATTTCTGCAGGCAGAATTGACACCGCTCCGAAAGCTATTGCGCAAAGCAACATCAGTACCATCAAAATGATAAGCACAGGAAAGAAGAGTTTACTTTTTCTCAGCATTAGCAGTAGGGTGAAGCAGTTTCATTAATTGAATAATATTATCTCCCGACCTTGGACCAAAATAAATTATATCATGCTCTTCAAATCGTACGATACGTTTGTTTTTTCCCGCATTGGTTAAGGATACGCCTGGTATGCCGGATATGAATTTATCCATACTGCCCATCTGGTCATAGCCATAATCGGTTGCAATGATAATATCAGGATTAGCTGTTGCCACAGCTTCAGCACTGATTTGTCTTGCGCCCTTTGCATCGTATTTTGTTACCTTCCCTCCCGCGAGCTGAATCATTTTATCTGCAACACCTCCACGTCCGCTCATCACAAAATATACATTATTAGCCCTGCCAAAATGTACAATCATAACATTCGGTGTATCCTTGATGGGCATTGCCGCCAGTGCTGTCGCTGCACGGGCAATACCTTCATCCATTTTCTTGATCAAAGAATCCGCTTTTTTTTCTTCGCCGAAAAATACACCAAGCTGTTTGAGCAGCATTTTAGAACTGTCAATCGTGTTGGCGCTGCCAAAAACCTTTATGTTTAATCCTGCTTTGGTTATTTGAGGTAATACATTTTCAGGGCCGATGTCATTACTATGGATTACAAGATCAGGATTCATCGCTATAATACTTTCCGGACTAAGCGCCCTGTGGTAACCCACCGTTTTTAACAGCCGGGCACTGTCGGGATAAGTGCTGCTTAAATCCACTGCTACAATATTATGTCCTTTACCCAAAGCAAATACCATCTCCGTCAGGTGCTTCGACAAGCATACGATGCGTTGATCTTTTAGTGCGTTGGTTTCCCTGTTGCCAAACCTCCCGCAAGAAATTGTGGCGATAGTTATTATTAAAACAACACTGGTTCTTTTCATAATAAATTATTTAAAAAGGCGGTTCAACGAACCGCCCTTTAATCATTTCTTAAAAATTATACTTGATATTCATACCGCCATAAACATTTGCGTTTCTTGGCGCCGGCATATAAGCATCCGGTATCTGGTTTACAAAAACCATCAGGTAATATTTCTGATTGGTTAAGTTAGTGGATCCAAAATAAACATTGAGGTCAAAATGCCTGCCTATGCTTTTTTGATAGCCAATTTTAGCATTCACTAAATTGTAGCTGCTGGCATACAGATCATTCAGAGAAGTAATAGGCATTTTGTCTTTGTAATTATAACTGCCACTGGCATAAAAGCCATATTTAAACATAATGTCTACTCCCAGGTTGGCAACTATCTTTGATACACCGGCTACTTCTTTCCCGCTATAATTTTCTGTTGCAGTCACTGATTTCTGGATAGTGAAATTATTTCCATACTTGAAATCAGAATAAGTAATATTAGCAAAAGGGCGGATGGAACTGAAAAAGCTTTTGGTATTAATAGTGTATTTCAATAATGCTTCCACGCCATTATGTTGCTGCTTTCCTCCGTTTACCATGTAAGAAAAAAGCGTAGTGCTGGGCGATGCAGGAGAAACAACCGATATGGCTGTCATCTTATTGGAGAATACGGCATTGAAATAAGCCAGTTCGTAAGTAAGATTTTCATGTATTAACTGGCCTTTGGTACCAACCTCAAACTGGTTTCCTATTTCAGGTTTCAATACGCTGTTGACCCTTCCTGTAGCAGGAGTTGCCGGCACGGTGACCGCCGGAGTGGTAATATAAAAATAGGAGCTAACAGGTGCTTTGTACCCTTTACTATATGAGGCATACAGGGAAAGCTTTTTACTGAAGACCTTGTTAATGGCAAAATGAGGAGATACCATCGCTTTGTAAGTGGTATCAAATGCAGATGGCCTTGTTGGTAATGCTACATTGAACCTGTCATTCAGCAGTATCCCCATATTGCTGGTGCCTACTCCTGCTGTGAGGGAAATGTCAGTAGGAAGCGCCAACGTCCACTCAGTAAACAGTGACATTGTTTTGCTGATGGTAGCGAAGTTGGAAGTATTGGCATTGATGATCCAGTAAGGACTTGTACCAAGCTTCCAAACTGTACCTGTATCTGTAGGATTCTGTTTCATACTGTAACCAATCGTCTGCGCATCCTGACGTTGCATTTCAATGCCGGTAATTCCACTTAAGGTAACACCTTTCCGCAGATCGAATTTAGTATTTAACACAGAGCGCATGCCATAGTTGATAGTATTCTTATCAGTCCATCCACCCGCAGAACTGGCATTGCTTGTAAAGCCGGTTCCAAATACTGAAGTGGTATTAGAAAAGATCTTATTAAAATTGTAGGTATGCGCTACACCGGCACGAAACGTTATCACACCGCTATGCCCGTTTCGCTTGATGTATTCTACATTACCCGAGTAATCGGAATTTGTAAATTGTGCTACCGTCAGTTCACCAAATCTTTGATCGTAACTGTTGCTGTATCCAAAATAAGTGTTGATGGATTGTTTTTCGTTAGGATTAAAATTACCGGTGAAGTTTATAAAGTCTTTTGTAGACTTATTATGTATGGTTGACCCGTCATACTTTTGATGGCCGTAATTTACCAAAACAGAAGAATGTTCCCCTGCTGTCTGAAAAGTAGTAGTGTACCTTTGCAATCCATAATTTCCGATTATCACTTCCTGCCCAACAGAAGTTTTTCCTTTTTCCGGTTCTACGGTTTTCAGGTTAACGGCTCCTGATATTGCCAGTCCGTAAAGGGTTCCCGCCGGCCCTTTAACAACTTCAACATTCCCGATAGAACCGATATCAATATCATCCATGGTGGTAATACCTTCCGCATCGGTTAAAGGGATGCCATTCAGGTACACTTTATAGCCTTGCCCGTCAAAATTACTGCTTATGCCTCTTGTACCTCTTGATCCGTTTCCATATCCCCTGATGTTAAATTGCTGACCTCCGGAAACCGATCTCCTGTTCATGGTAACACCAGGTACATTCGTTTGTATGGCATCATCCAAAAAAAGGCCGATCCCCCTTTTTAATTCTACAGGAGTAAGTTTACTGATAGAAGAAGGCTGGTATAATATTGATCTGTTCGGGTTTGAAGTAGCGGTAATTTCGACTTCGTCCAGATTTGATCCGGCCGAAGCAAGTGCAACTGTTATTTCGGCATCGCAGTTTTTTATGGTTTTCGATTGAGTTACAAATCCTACGAAAGAAACCGTAACTGAATTTGTTTTGCCACAATCAACGCTGAACATTCCATCTGCATCGGTGGTGGTGCCTTTCTTACCAAACGTAATGGTTGCACCGGAAAGAGGTTTATTACTTGCAGCGTCAGTAACCCTGCCTTTGAGTAATTTCTGCGCATGTACACCTGATGATATAACAAGCATCATCAGGGTAAATAAATATCTGTGTTTCATTTGGAATTTGTTATTAGTGTAGGTACATAATTATAGCAATAGAATCATAGCAAAAGAATTGAAGCTATGCGAATGAACAATTCTCGTATTAATAAAAATACGTCGAAAGCCTGCCCTTAAATCCGTAAGAGCAAACGAAAATTTTATGTGGAAATTCAGGCTGATACTTCCAGGGTGGAGGTATTATTACTTCTCTGCACTGTGTAACAAGCACCACTTCATGGTTAAAATAGTTATATAAAGCAAAATGTTTAATTAGTACTGACGATATATAATAAAATATATCCTGATCTGTTAGATAAAATCTAAAAATATGCTTTTCAGTCTTTCCTTTTTCATTGTCATTTGATAATTTAATAGCTTCAGCAAAATTACTGACCAACTGCTCTTCGTTCTTGTCATTAAAGCAGTATAAATACTTTTTAGTTCCCTTGTTCTTAATGCTGACTACATCGTAGAAGTTATCCTTCAATTTAAATTCTTCTCCTTCCTCAAGCCATTCAATGCTATCATTATATTCAACAATTTCCAGGTATCGGTTAGGCATGCCTGCAACTATTGCTTCCTTTACCTTATTTTTTATTTCCCATCTCTGAATATAATACATTACATAATGGCCAGTTTGAGCCAGGGAAAAAAAGAGCAGGAAAAATATTGCAAAAATTTTTTTCAATCAGAATGGTTGTTTTAAAACTTGGAATTTAGTGAACTCTTTCAATTACCCAAACCTGACGATACCGAATGCTAAACGCAGCATTCATATCTTTTAAAAAAGACAGTTGAAGAAGTCTTCAGACTTTTCAGATTTCACTAAAATAACTACTCAGGAATAACAGCTCAGACAAACAGCCTATCGTTTTTGAATTTTAAAATAATAACGAAAGCGGATAACGGATGCTAATATTATTAATAACAGGCATCCTTCAGAGATCATTTTTTCTGCATCAATCAAATCAACAGGCCTGTCTTTTAACTGAGGATCTATTATCATTCCATGAATCAAAAATAAAGGAGCGGTTCCATAAGAAATGAGGTGTATGTTTTTCCAGGCACGAAAGCCCATTGACCGTTTTACCACTTTCTGAGTAGTAATAATTACTACTATAAGCGCATACATTGATATAACGCCCAATGCTACCATCCATTTTTCATGAGGAGCATTTACCGGATAAAAAATATCTACTATTGCAAACTTTGTTGAAGAATCTACAACTAATAACAAAGGATGTAATACAACAAGCACAAGTGCCACATAAGCTGTCCAGTTGTGAATATTAAGTATATCCCATTTTTTAATTTTTTCAGGAAGCCGTTTCCAATAAGCATGTTTGATATATCCTGTGCTGATCATCATGCCGAGCAATATATTTAATGTCAGCACCCCTGTTGCAAGTAAACCCGCATAGGAAGAAAGTTCAAGAAAAGATATCATCTCCATTATAAATGGTTTATTTGGTGTGGAAAGATTTATTTACTTCTTACAATAGAAATAATTTATCGGATAAGCTATTACAGGCACAGGCAGCAATAATGGAAAATTACGTATCAGAGATCACATTTTGTCACATTGTTAATTATTATATGCGAATATAACCTGTTTTAATTTCTATATTTATAAAAATTTATAGTAAGCCTGCCATACTTTGTATAATACATTACCTATTATTTGATTAGAATTTATGAAGTACTTTATTTGCCTGTTTATTTTTGTTAAAATCTCTTCTTTACATGCGCAGGACATCAGTGGAATATGGCAGGGTAAACTTACACAGGAGCCGGGTGGCTGCTTTCCTGAATATTATATTGAGTTGCAAATAAAAACTTTTAACCGGGACATTGAAGGGATATCCTATGATTATTATGATACTACCAAATATGTAAAATTAAATTTTACCGGTACGCTTGCCGGCGGTAATAGAAGAACAATAACGATCGCTGAAAAGAAAGTACTTAAAGAGAAAATTCCCGAAGAATGTGTTCCCTGTATGAAGACTTATAACCTGGTTTACAGCCGGCAGAACGATGAAGAAAGCCTATCAGGGAAGTGGGTCGGCGAAGATATGGGAACGATCTCCGGATGCCCGCCAGGCAACATTTTCCTGCGGAGGGTTAAGAAGTCTG
>CAXSIE010000114.1:10947-12054 GCA_964237295.1 uncultured Flavihumibacter sp.
TGGCTCAGATCTATTATGTGGATAGCGCCGATGTTCATGTTGCTTTTTATGATAATGGAATAATTGATGGAGACTCCATTACCGTGTTTTTTGATAACCAGGTTATCGTGTCTAAAAAAGGGTTATCCCTGGAACCCATTAAAGTGAATTTATCTTTACAGCCATCAAGAGAATATCAAATGGTAGTGTATGCTGAAAGCCAGGGAACAATATCGCCTAACACGGCACTCGTGGTGGTAACTTCAGGCAGCAAACGGTACGAGATATTGCTCTCTTCTAACGAAGAAAAAAACGCTTCCATTAAATTTATTTACAATAAAAAGTCTATAACAAATTCCGAACATCCGCATTAAATGCATGGGAAATTTTTTTTGTTATTGAAAAAATAACCTTACTTATATTATATGATTAAAATAAATATTCTAATAACTCTTCTAATTATTCACCTCATTCCTATATTTTTACGAAACAATAACATATAACTGTTATTGTTCAAATATTGCGTCCAGCCTGAATCGCTGTTTTTTCGATTGTACAACCGTCATGTAAGCATAATACTGTTGAGTAACCAAAATGTCACCACAATTCTATTACTAATCATACTGCTATGCGAATATTATTATTATCACTGTTTCTATTTATCGGCGTAACAAACTTATGGGCTCAGGAAAGAGTAATTACCGGAAAAATTTTTGCAGGTACCGAAGACTCTACCCTTGCCGGCGCCACAGTTACTGTTAAAGGCACCAGGAGGTCAGCTATGGCCGATGGTCAGGGCGCCTTTCAGCTAAAAGTTACCGGACCGAATCCGGTACTTATTGTTGAATACCTGGGCTATAATAAAAAAGAGGTGGCTGTTTTGGGTAAATCTGCTATAAATATATTTCTTGTTGCCAATCCTTCGATCTTAAATGAAGTGGTTGTAACCGGGTACGGACAGCAATCAAGAAGAACCCTTACAAGCGCTATTACTTCCGTGTCTGCCAAAGAAATTGCCAATGTTCCGCAGGCAAGCGCCAATTCCCTGCTACAGGGAAGAGCGGCCGGTGTACAGGTGAACAATAACTCAGGAACGCCAGGCGGCGGTGTGTTTGTAAGAATCCGGGG
>CAXSIE010000114.1:12064-12731 GCA_964237295.1 uncultured Flavihumibacter sp.
CATTGTATGTGCTGGACGGCATTCCCTTACAATCGGATAATTTGTCGAGCATTGGACTGGGCGGTAGTGTTACCAGCCCTTTAGCAGATATCAATCCTGCCGATATTGAATCAATGGAGGTATTAAAAGACGCTTCTGCTACTGCTATTTACGGGGCAAGGGCAGCAAATGGCGTGGTTTTGATCACCACAAAAAAAGGTGCGAATAAAAGAGCAAAGATAAGTGCAGGTATTTATTATGGCGACCAGGTGGCTACTAAACTACCTGCGGTAGTAGACGGGCCCACATTTGCCATGCTGCAAAATGAAGCAGCCAAAAACAATGGCACTGCAATACCCTACGCTGATCCGGCATCGCAAATGAATACTGACTGGACATCTTATGTATTTCAGCACGCCAAATTGCGCAATGCTGATTTATCCGTTACCGGCGGAACCGATAAAGTAAAATACTTTATTTCTGCAAATAACTTTTTACAGCAAGGCATTCTAAAAAATTCTGATTACGATAGAAGTACCTTACGTGCCAACATTGATTTTAACGCTACAAACAAACTTAAAATAGGCACTAATTTCCTTTATTCACGAAATAACCGCGGACGCCTGCGGAATGATGACAACATTTCCGGTGGCCTTGAAGGCGCTTTTTTCTTTCCCCATAATCTTCC
>CAXSIE010000115.1:0-2813 GCA_964237295.1 uncultured Flavihumibacter sp.
CTGACTTTATTAATATATTTTGCGAGTTGTCTGAAAATAAAGTAGCAATTGTTAGTATGGTACCGGTATCATTTAGTGAAGGTTAAGCATAAACACTTAAAATAAGAATTAGTCTTGATTTCTTTATTGAAAAAACTTTTATATCAGGAGTTAAAGTATACATTCGTAATAATAAAACCACTTAGAAAGAAAAATCCGGGGAAAGCATTCTTTATGTTTTATCACCATTTTGGAATCAGCAATAAAAGACATCTTCGCACGTTTTTTGAAAAAGTAATATTTTAAACAGCATCAAATAATTTGATAGCAATTATGGTATATAATTCTATCAATCCATTGCAATTGCCGATTAATACCAATTTTTTTGCAGTATGCCTTATTCTTAAATTTTAAAGTATGAAAGCATATTTACGCAGCGAGGTTATTAAAATTGCAATCGCAGATGACCACAAGATATTAAAAGAAGGCATAAAAAGAGTGTTGTCTTTTTATAAAGATATTAAAGTAATTGCCGATGCTGATAACGGGAAACATTTATTAAACATCCTCCTTGAAATTGAACCGGATGTAATTTTGCTCGACCTGCAGATGCCGGTAATGGATGGAATTACCGTATTGCCCGAGATAAGAAAGAAATATCCTAACATTAAAGTTATCATTCTTTCTATGCACAACGATGTGCTGATCATTTCAAAATTATTAAAGATCGGAGCCCACTCCTACCTGTTAAAAGATTCAGACCCTTCCACTATTTATGCCACTATAAAGTCTTGTTGCCCGGATATGCTGTTGAAGAATTAGCCGGCAACTGTGAGGATAATTTTTTGAAGCCGGGAAAAGCCGATAGTTTTTTATAACATCGCCCTTGTCTATTGATTTATCACATTAAACAAAGTTTCGCGCCGTTCTTTTAAATTTACCGCACCTGCAATTGCAGCCTCGTACAGATCATTGTTAATGGCATGCATGGCTTCTTCGATAAAATCACTGATAGGCAATCCTCCATGTAACTGGGTTTTATCTTCACGCCTGTCGTGACCTAACTCCGTGTTTACAGCAGGCGGTGCTATTTCAAATACTTTAACAGGAAAATCTTTTAACTGATGCCTCAAAGATAAAGTCATAGAGTGTAAAGCGGCCTTGGTAGCGCAATATACAGGCATGAAAGCTATCGGCACAAAGGCCAGTCCTGAAGAGATGTTTATAATAGCGGCATTGTCTTTAGTGATAAGATGCCGGGTGAGCAAAGAGCTGAGATGAAGCGGGGCAATAAAGTTTATTTCTATTTCTTCCCTTACTCTTGTAAGATCAACAGGATGTGTAAGATCAGTAACCAACTGTACGCCTGCGTTATTAATGAGGATGTTTACATCCGGATGATGGTAGATTACCCATTCTGCCAAAGCTTCCCTTTCTTCTGTTTTTGAAATATCGCAGGTTCTGGATGCAATGCCACTATGTTTTTCCTGGATTGCAGAGAGCCTGTTTTGCCTTCTGCCACAAATGACCACTTTGTTGCCAAGCCTTACAAATTCTTCAGCAAAAGCCAGGCCTATTCCTGAAGTGCCGCCGGTTATTAAAATAGTATTGTTTGTTGTTTGCATGGTACTTATTGTCAAATGGATATCGAATTTAATTTAATTATTCTGCTTCCTGTGAACAATGAAGAGGCAGGGAGAAGCACAGTGAATTTAAAACAAATCTTAGAGATATGATCGCCGTGTTCCAGTGCTTCAAAAACTCTTTGTGCCCTGATGTTTGAGGTTCACTACACCTCACCACTTAAAAAATATCCAGCCACATCATGGCAGCGGATCTTACGCGGTCTTCAAATGGGTTACCGGGGTCAGCACCTATCATCTCGTCAGGATAGATCGGTCCTTCATAAATCTTTCCGTTCCTGTCTGCTTCCAAACCTACGGTAAGTACCAGCATGGATTTATCCGATAATATATACGAAGAATTCGCCGTGGTGAAACCGGCAGTAGGCTCGCCATATTGTAACACATCTTTTTTTCCTTTAAAAGCCAGCGCCACTATTTCTCCTGAACTGGAAGTTCCGGAACCGGTTAAAATTATTATATTATTTTTCTCAAGCTTTGTTTTATATGGAGTTCCACTTATCCTGCACCTGCTATAACGGCCCTGCAAAGCAGCTCCGTTACGGTATATTATAGGCACTTTATCATTACCTGTTACAAAGTAACCGCATACGCCTTCTCCCAGCAACGGTCCTATACCAGCCAGCATGGGCCAGCAGTTGCCACCGGAATTTTTGCGCAGGTCTATGATCCATTTAGAAATGCCATTGCCATCGAGCGTAGCAATTAAATGTTGAAGGCTGTCAGCTATTTTAGTGCAAATGGCCGAATCGGTAGTGCTTACCCAGGGAATTGTAAGATAAGCTATTCCTCTGTCGGGGAATAATTCCGTTTTTATTTCACCTACCAGTTGATTGATCCGGGGCTTGCGCTTTAGTTGTACCGTATCATTATTGTATACTGCTGCCCTTGCCGTGGGCATAATGTAACTATGCGCTTCACTGAGTTGGCTAAAGCACCAGCTTACCGTTTGAAAAGCATCTTCACAGCTTTCAGAAGCCATCAGGCGGGCTCTTGCTGCAGCTATCAGACTGTCCCAACTTACAGCATCTTTTTTGTAATAGTGTTTTTGCATTAATGCCAGCGCTTCATTAAGCTGCCGTGTGGCAACCTCCCTGCAGGTTAAAGTAGTTGTATCCGTACCTGATGAAAAAGCAGTAGCGTGCACCCGGGTGAAGTGTAGCAAAGACAAATTCATTAATAAAAGAAGAA
>CAXSIE010000115.1:2823-9591 GCA_964237295.1 uncultured Flavihumibacter sp.
CAACCGGTACATATAAAAAGATACTGTTGTTAAGTAATTATGTATTGTAAATATAAAAAAGAAGATTTGATTTCGATCGGAATATTGAGTTAGCGCGCTTTGACAGCTATATGCCGCTTAATTTGATTTTGGCTTATAAACAAATCTTTCTATCTCTCCCTGCACACTCATGCGGGGATGAATTACCACGGCCTGGTATTCATACTCTTTACCTGCTTCAAGCCCTTTAATAAGATTTGAATAAGCACCATCTCTACTAACTTCTGCAAACTCACTTTGCTTCCAGGCGCCACCATTTAAATTATCCGCAAAGCCGGCATATAGCCGGTACTGAAAACCCACTCTTACCTTCTCTGCATTTCCTTTTTTGATCAGGTTACCATTCAACATTATACCTTCATTAGTAATAATCGATTGGTTCGTTTCAATAACAGGCGGTTCAAGGGCAGGTTCAACCTGCTCCATTTTAACAGTAATTGGATTAGGCCATTTATAATTATCATACACGCGTTGCGCTTTAACGACAGAGATATGCAGTCCGTCATCTTTTTGTTCGAAGCGCGATGTGGCATCCTTATTATTCTGGTATTCCACCACTTTATCATTCTGCCCCAGCACACTTATCTTTGTAGAGGCTGTACTCTTAACGGAACCCAGGATAAACTCTTTACGTTCCCCATGCTTCCAATCAGGCAAACCGGTAATGATGGCATACACGGTTTTTTTATCTTTTGAAGCGGTAAACCAGATATTTTGTTCCCTGATTATGATCCAGGGCCTCACCTTTTGTATAGCTTCGTAATTGATAAAATTCCATGCTGCCATTTCACGAAGCGGTGTTTCCTCTTCGTATGGAATATACCCATCAGGGTGCGGACCCACATTTAATAAAAAGTTACCTCCCTTTGCCCGGGCTTCTATTAATAAATCAATCAGTTTGGAACCGGATTTAATTTCATCGTTCGTAGGTTTGTAGTTCCACTGTGTTCCCATGGTGATGCATGATTCCCAGAACTGGTCTAATGCTATTCCGGGTAATGTTTGCTCCGGTGTGTTAACGGCTCCGCGGGTTATTACAACATCGGGCTGAAGGCGCCAGGCAACTTCCTTGCAAGGTTCTTTCGGTTCTCCATCGATGAACAAAACATCCACTTTGCCATAATTTGTAAACAGCTCCGTAGTTTGTTTTCGAATCAGTTCGTTATAAGCTTTCATCGTTTGAGGTTTGATATTCATATCGCCCCGTTTGATCAAGAGGTTGTTCCGGTAAAGAAAATTAAAATCTTCCGGCGAGTAATAGAAGCCTACTGCCAGTCCTGCCCTTCTTACACCTTCAACATATTCTTTTAACAGGTCTTTTTTGTAAGGAGTGTTCATGATGTTGAAGCCGGTGGTTTTTGTGTTCCAGAAACAAAAGCCGCTATGGTGTTTCGCAGTGAATACAATATATTTCATGCCGGCAAGTTTTGCAAGCTTTGCAATTTCATAGGCATTGAATTTATAGGGATCGAAACTTTTCGGCAGTTCGTTGTAGTATCTTTTTACATAGTCATCGGAGGCTCCTACCAGCGAGTGACTGATTGTTATACCCAGTTGCGCGTCAACATTAAAATGAACGAACATGCCAAAGCCCTGATCGCGCAGCCATTCCTGCCGGGCGGGTTTGTTCCTGTTCTCACCGAATTTGTTGTCGCTTTCTTCTTTTTGAGCAATACAGGGCAACCATGTTATTATATTCAAAATGGTAATCAATACAGATTCTTTCATGTTAGTATTGTTAAGCTGGTGTTTAGTTATGTATTGAAGGTAGTAACTAAACTTGTAAGTATTTTTAACCGCAGAGGGGAAGCCGGATTAGAAGAAGAGGTTACACAGTGGCATCTCTCTGTGTAACCTCTTCTTCATTTTCGGCTTCCCCTCTGCGGTTAAAAAAACACCTATTTGATTCTAAAAAAATTAAAGGATTAAAATTTAATTTAATACGTGAAATCCAAATGGCATGTTCCGGCGTATGTATAAATGGTTTTTCATAGGATATTGGATTTTAAACGGGGCTGGATTTCAATCCTGGCCCTTTTTTTATGTTATCTTCAACCGGCATACTATAACCTGGCTGGATGACCTTCCTGCAAATACCTGCTGTTCTTCGATATCAAACCAGTCCGAGATGTATTTATAAAATTCCTTCGCGTTCCATTCCCGGTAATGGGTAGTATTTTCTGGGGGACCATAGTCATTCTTCCCAGCCACCGCATCACGTTCCGGAGTACTTATTATAATGTGTTTTGAGTGAACGGACTGTATAAATTGAAGTAAACCATCCGGGTCAGCAATGTGTTCAATAACATCTGAGCAGATAACCAGGTCTGTTTTTAAATTTTCATGCATTTGCTCAATTTGCAACCATTTCCTCAAAGGATATCTTTCTTTCAACCATTGATATGTTGCTGCTACTTCAATGCCGGTTGTATCAAACTGATCCAGGTATTTTATAAGTTTATAAGCAGATCCGCAACCAACATCTATTACCACCTGATAATTGTATTGCTTCATGAAATGCGCGCTGAACTGGTATACTTCTTTCTGCCATTCACCGGTATTGGATGTGTCATTGAAACTACCGGCATGTACGGTATGGTGGTAGCCTTTTTTTATTGAAAATTTTTCCAGTGGCTGTAATCTTTGGTTTGCTGTTCCTAAAATTTTAAAAAAATACTTGAAGGATAATCTTTGAAGGATGTGCAGGCGGTGCAACCATTTATTGGAAAAGTTATTCAAAGATTTCGATTTAAATTCAACTATAAAAAGCAACTAACCGTTAAAAATTAATCATTAACCATTAACCACTAAAGCATTTGCCTGTTCAATTTCATCCTGGCTGATAGTGTGTCCCATGTTTTCATAAATTTTTTCTGTAACGGCGGCATTCATGTTCATTAAGATACTGGTAGTTGCATGTACCCTTGTAACCGGCACATGCGGATCGGGGTTACCGGAACCTATAAACACAGGCGTCTTTTTAAAATCACCGGAATAATTTTCCCGGTATATTTTATCACCGATCAGTCCGCCTGTAAATGCAACTACCCCACCATATTTTGCAGCATTCCTGGCAACATATTCTAACGTTAAACAGGCGCCTTGCGAAAAGCCAAGAAAATAAATGTTTTCTTTCCCGATACCATTGCCAAGAATATCTGTAACTATTTCATCAAGCACCTGCAGTGCAGATGACAGCCATGGCTCATTTACAGCAGGTGGAGACATGAAGGAAGCAGGATACCAGGTATTGTTAACGGCCTGCGGTGCCAGCAGCGCAAAACCATCCAGTTTAAGATAAGATGATAAGGATAAAATATCCTGTGAACTTGCTCCCCGTCCGTGGATCATTATCAAAGCTTTCTTTGCCGTGCTTAATTTTTGCCCTTCATAAATAACTTTTTTCTGATGCATAACTATACATTTTATAATCTAATCCAGTTTTGGTAAAGACTTTTCGATCTTTGCCCGGGAAGACTCATACTGCCTGGGCAGCCTGAGAGCAGATCCTAATTCACTTATTGTTTCATCAATGGTAAAGCCGGGATTATCGGTTGCTATTTCAAATAATACGCCGCCTGGTTCCCGGAAATACAAAGAATAAAAATAATCCCGGTCTATTTTATTGGTGATGTTTAAGCCCCTGCCGGCAATTTTTTCATGAAACATCATTTGCGTTTCTTCATCTTTTACCCTGAAAGCTACATGATGATTCGTACCGGCTGAATTAATACCTCGTCCCTCAAGAGGAGATTCGAGTAAATCTATTACAGAAGCATTTACCATCCTGCTCCAAAAACCTGTAACCAAAAATATCCGTAAGTATTGCTGCTGTAGCTTTAATGTTTTTTAATGTCAGCAATACGCTATGAAAACCTTTGAAAGCTACAGTTGCATTTACCTCAGCAGTTTCCCAGGGTGTTCGGTTATCCGCTATTTTAGGAATAACCAGGTTAATTCTTAATCCATCAGGATCCAGAAATGGAAGCGACTGTTCACCAAAAACCTCCCCGACAGGGTTTTGCTTAACATTGAATTCTCTAAAGCGTTCAGACCAGAACTTCAGGCTGCCGCCCGGAACGGAGTAGCTGATATCCGTGGCCATACCGGCGCCGGTTCTTCCTGAAGTTATACCTTCCCATGGAAAAAATGTAAGAATAGTACCCGGAGTACCTGCTTCATCACCATAATAAAAATGATAAGTACCGGGATCGTCGAAGTTGACAGTTTTTTTTACCAGTCTTAATCCTAATACGTTGGTATAAAAATCATAGTTACGTTTTGCATTGCCTGCAATGGCAGTAATATGATGCAGCCCTAATATTTGATGCTCCATTATTTTTAATTTTATAAAGCAAATCTCCGAAACATATTTTTTCCTGCCATTGAACTAAGACAAGAAATAATGATTAATGGTTAATGATAAATTATTAACGGATAATTGCCGTTAGTAAATGATCACTCTCAGTTGGTCAGCTACTACCCATTAACAATTAATCACTAATCATTTCTTCGCCATCTTGGTTCTCACCTTACTTAAAAATTCAGGTGAGATTCCCAGGTATGAAGCGATATAGTGCTGGGCAACACGTTGTGGAATAGTGGGATAGCTGTTTAAGAAATCCAGGTATTTTTCCTGTGCGGATGAAGCCATAGTTTTAAAGAGGCGGCTTTGCATTACTGAAAGATTGCGTTGTACCATTAAACGGAACACTCTTTCCATTTTGGGCACTTTATATAAAAGTGTTTCTTTAGTTTGAGGAGACAATAAAAGCAGTTCACAATCTTCCAGTGTTTCAATAAACATGCTGCTGGGTTTACGTTCGTGAAAGCTGGCTATATCACTTACCCACCAATCTTCTATTGCAAATTGAAGCGTAATTTCAAATCCGTTCTCGTTAATATAAAATGTTCTTATGCATCCCCTGTTTATAAACGCTTCAAAATTGCAGGTATCCCCTTCATGCAGCAGCATTGTTCTTTTTGGAACCTTTTTAAATTCGAGGAGCGCATTAAAGAAAGCTGTTTCTTCACTGTTTATAACGGTGCATTTATTTACATAATCATTTATGCTTTCAAACATAGTGAAGAGTGGTGGTTAACGATAACGAGGTGATGAATTAATTTTTTGCGATACCTTTGACTACAAATTTAACCACAAACACATAAGATAAATTCACAAGGCACTCAAGAAAGCTTAAGAGAATACGGTTTTAAGTTAAGCATAAGATTATATATAAATGTTATTAGCTGTTAGAAATCAATAAGTACAATGTTTTCACCTGATTGCTGAACACTGATAGCAGATCTGAGTCAATGCTTAATTATCATAACAGTAGTTATATGACAATTGAGGATTTTAATAATTTAACTATACCAGAACAAGGTAAAACGCTGGAGATGCACGGTTTACACTTATTTAATTATAATGAGGAAAAGGTACTATGTCAGGTTTACAAGCTATCTGATTTTTTTGTTAAGCTTCGTTACAAGTCAAACAATAAGGAAGAATGTGAAATACATGCATCTTCAAATGCGGATGATTTTCCTTTGTATGAGCATCATATTTTTACATTGCTCGGTGAATTCTGATTTCTTAAGAAATTAACTTTTTCCAGTGTTACGTTTGGTATTGAAAGGTAATAGCCGAACATGTAAGTGTTTAAAAAAACTGTCCGAAAGACTGATAATTAAGTCATCAATTTAAGATTAACATAACATTAAAGTCACTCTTAATGTTCCTTTGTGCCTCCGTGCCTTTTAAGCCCATTTGTACCTTCAGGCAGCACTTTATTTGGGAGAACTTACAGGTTGTTTAAATACCGAATGATGAAGGGATGGTAAAAAATAAAACATTGCAGAAGCACCAAAAAAAGTAACATCGCTTGCATCTGACCTGCCACTATAAAAATATTGACCAAAATACACATTAAAATGGATCTTTGAATTAAAGGCATATTCTATTCCTGAAGTAAGTTCTGTCATCAAATCGAGCTTTGAATTAAAAACATAGCCTATACCAGCCGTAAAAGTATTAGTGAATTTGCCTTGTTGAAATACGTTTAAGTTGGGGCGCAGTTCTAAATAAACGGTAGTATCCCTTCCATTAATTTTTCCCAGACTTGTTTTCCCCAAATCTATACCCAAACTAAAAACATCCCATTGTTTTCCTATTTCAAGAGAGGCATTGCCTTTTTCCAAAAGCGTACCGGCACTGTTAGTAAGACTCGGAGCTAAAGAAATATAGGTTTGTGAAAACATAATCTTATAAACTGTTATCATTAATAGCGTAAGTACAATGTTTTTCATTTGTTTACTTATAATTTTTTAAAACCCTTGGTAAATATAATTGAGGTTAAATAAAGTTAATATTAGTTTTTACTTCGGCAGATCACTTAGTAACGTACTTCCTTCCGGTAGGTGAAAATTGACGGCCTATAGCGTTTAATTATATCATTAACGGTGGCATGAAATTTTATATTCTTTTAAAAAACATTTTATGCAAACTTCAACAACAGAAACTACAGAAATTTTAAATGATCTTATAGAGATTAACAACGATCGTATAAAAGGTTATGAAAAAGCTATAACAGAATTACAAGCCGGAGACGTTGACCTGAAAACATTATTTGCCAGCATGATTGATCAAAGCAGACAAGCTAAAATGGCTCTTGGAAAAGAAGTACAGGCCCTGGGCGCTGAAATGGAAACCGGTACCACCAACAGTGG
>CAXSIE010000115.1:9601-12699 GCA_964237295.1 uncultured Flavihumibacter sp.
CAGTGGAAAAATTTATAAAGCATGGATGGATCTTAAAGCTGTATTTACAGGTCATGACCGACACGCTGTTTTGAGCAATTGTGAATTTGGTGAGGATGCAGCACAGAAAGCTTATAAAACAGCATTGGAAGCTGACAACCTGCCTTCTTTTTTACGTGAAATGATCACCGCACAGAAAGCCGAGTTTAAAGGTTCTCATGACGAAATCAAGGCACTGCGCGATCAGCAGAAAGCTTAAAGATAATTTTATAATTCGCATTGAAGCAAGGGAAGTCATAAAGACTTCCCTTGCTTTTTAATTGAACTTAAAAATCATGGTCTCTTGTAAAGAGGATATTGAGCTTTGACGTATTCAATTGAATTGCTCACCATTTTATCTAATACTGTAACGTCTATATCTTCCAGTTTTTGTATGTAAACGCATCCCTTTCCGGTTTTGCATTTACCCAGTTGTTTCAGTAGCGCTTCTCTTTGATCGAAGTCAGCCATAAGATATAATACGATAGCTTTTGCTCTGGCAGCTAGTGCTGTAAGGGGAGCATCACCTTCATGCCCGCTTTTATATTTATAATGATAACTTCCAAAACCCACAATACCTGTACCCCACATCATGGGTGTAAGTCCTGTTTGTTTATTGATTATCCTGATAATCTTAGCAAAGTCGCTGCGCTTTTTTTCATCAGCAATAGCGTTTACATAAGCTGTTACGCTATTGTCTGTTTGTTTTGTTTTATTTGTTGCCATGCAATCTTAATTGAACCTTGTTTATGTATAGTTAAAGCAATTTTTAACTACGGAGTAAAGTAACTTACAATTTCAAATCAACTTTCTTACCCGTTTTAACAGCAAGGTAAATGGCATCGATGATTTTTAAATCCTTTAAAGCTTCTTCCCCATCCACCGGTACCGGCGGTTTTTTACCTTCAAGCAGTATTGCTGAAAATTCATCCATCTGCACCGTCTGGTGCGTTACATGCGGGAAATCCAATTCACCTTTGTTAGTGCGCCCTTTAATTGGTCCATAACCCGTGGATGGATTTAATTCTGCAAATCCTTTTTCAGCATTGAGGAAGAACCGGTCCAGGTTATTCATGTTGTAGGTAGACAAACAGGATGCCACTGCCCCGCTGGGAAAACCGAATTGAAACTGGATGGTTTCATCAACCCCTTCCTTGAATTTTATGTTATCGGTTTTAATTTCCTGTGCTGTTACCCAAACCGGTTCTTCTCCTACCATGTAACGGGAACCATTAATTGCATAAATGCCTATGTCCATCATTGATCCCCCACCAGCCAGTTGTTTATTTAACCTCCATTGTGTCGGGTCACCGATCTTAAATCCGCACAGTCCCTGGAAAAATAATATCTTTCCCAAATCACCATTTTTCCTCATACGGATTATTTCGAGCGTCTTGGGTTCAAAGTGCATACGATAGCCCACCAGCAATTGAACGTTCGCTTTCTTGCAGGCATCGATCATATCCTGCCCGTCTCCGGCATTAACAGACATTGGCTTTTCGCTGATTGCATGCTTGCCTGCTTTTGCCACACGTATCACATGTTCTTTATGCAGTGCATTAGGTGTGATCACATAAACCGCATCAATGTCGGGGTTGTTTTTTATACTGTCATAATTTTCATAGTTATAACAGTTCTTTTCCGGAATGTTATATTTGGCCTGCCATTCTTTTAGCTTTGAAGGCGTGCCACTGATAGCTCCCACCAGTTTAGCCCTGGTGCATGATTGCATGGCATTGGCAACAATGGTTCCATAACCGCCCAGTCCAAGGATAGCCACACGAAGCATAGGACCCTGGTAGAGGTAAGGAGCATCATTTTTAGTTTTTGCCAAACTATATTTTGAAAGCAAGGGTAAAGCTATTGCCGAAGCGGTAAGTTTTTGTAAAAAATTACGACGTGAATTCATATCAGAACGTTTATTGGTTGAGAATAAAGCCGGTTTACAAAATCATCCGGAATTTAGGGTAATTTTTTGAACCGCTAAGAAAATGCCGGAGAAGAAAAGAGCCGGAGCGTTTTTTAACTACTAAGGCAGGGTGGCAGGGAGAAACACAGTGAATTTAAAAACAGGTCGTAAGTATTTAATTGCTGTGGTCTCCATGCCGCAAGACCGGTAGTTCAAAATATCTGATAAAGAAAACATTTAAATTCAACAATTCATGCTTCACTTAACACCAGATCGATACGGCTATTTCTTACCGTAAGCTGGTGTCAATTCAAAGAAACAACACGTACAGGCCCGAGTAATCCGGATGGCAGCAGGGGTGAACCGGCATTATAAAATGGCATTGTTGTATAGGTATATTTCTTTTCAACATTTGGTTGCTGGTCACCGATCAGGCGGTTAACCCAAAGATTGGTTACTTTTATTACAAGGAGGTTCTCACCGGGTTTCAATGCATTGGAGACATCCACCCGGAAAGGTTTCTTCCAAACGATCCCCAGTGATTTGCCATTGAGGATAATTTCTGCAATATTTTTAACTTCACCAAGATCCATCCATAAACGGGCATCTTTTTTAAACCAGCTTTCAGGGGCACTGATTGTTTTTGAATAAGTTCCCGTGCCCGAAAAATACTTAACTCCTGGTGTAGAATTTTCCGTCCAGGATTGCAGCCTGTCAACTGAAATCTCCGGTGGCGCACCCAGGCCGTTTTGAAAATCCAGTTTCCAGTTTCCAGCGATTTCAGTTACAGTAGTTTCTTTTGGCAGGGCAATATTGCGGGATGTTATAGTAGTGTTTTCTTTAAAAACCACGAATACAGCATCGTTAGGTACCAGGTGCAACGGTACCTTTGTTTGCCCATCCGCGAATTCATAAGAAGATTGTTCTATCATCCCCGTCTCGGGGTGCCATATCTCAACGGTTTTTCCTGCCACTCTGAAAGTAGCTTCAATATCTGCCGCCTGGTCGCTGCGATTATTGATCCAGTAAAATTCCTTCTGAGGCATGCTGCGGTGCACGTACAGTAATTGCGTATTGCCCGGCGATTTTACATATTCAAAATCAGGTTTGATGTTAAGGTCGGTCAATACCTGTTGAATGGAAGTACCCGTATATACTTTACCACCTCCCG
>CAXSIE010000116.1:0-4477 GCA_964237295.1 uncultured Flavihumibacter sp.
ACTCCGGTTCCACTTTCATTTGTCCGGTTACGAAAGCGGTTTTTGGTAAGTTGATTACTGATGGATTGAATTTTTTTACCTTTTCCCGGAAGATATTTAAACAGACGGTATCATTCTCTTCGCTATAAGAACACATGAGCTGCATTCCCAGACATATACCCAGCACTGGTTGTATAAGAGAAGTGAGCAACTTGTCCAGGTTTCTTTCCTGCAGGTACTGCATGGCCGTGCTGGCTTCACCCACTCCGGGAAAGATAACCTTGTCTGCCGATTGAATGGCAGCATGGTCATCGGTTACCTCAGCATGCAAGCCAATTCTTTCCAATGCGTATAATACGGATTGAATATTGCCGGCATTATATTTTACGATTACTATATCCATTATCTGTCACTTTCAGTAATTATTGCAGGATGGAGGATAAGAAAGTTTTGGTAGCAGCCGCTACATCAGTCTGGTTTTCCAGCGCTTTGATATACGCGCTGCCGATGATAGCCCCGTTAGCATGCATGCAGGCCGATGTGAATGTATGTTTGTCTTTGATACCAAAACCAACCAGCACGGGGTTTCTTAACTTCATTTGTTCCAGTCGTGAGAAGTAGGCCTGCTGGTGGTCAAAATCTGTTTCTTTACCGGTTGTTGATGAGGTTGATACTGCGTAGATGAAACCGCTGCTGAGGTCGTCTATTTTCCGGATGCGTTCTTCCGATGTTTCGGGCGTTACCAAAAAAATAAAGCTCATTCCGTATTTTCTTATATAAGGACCGTATTCCGTTTCAAATTCATGCATGGGCAGGTCGGGCAATATCAAGCCATCTATTGCTACGTCCGCAGCATGCTGGCAGAATTTTTCAAAACCATACTGAAGGATGGGGTTCATATAACCCATTAGTAGAACAGGCAGGTAAACCTGGTGGCGGAAACCGCGCAATTGTTCCAATAATTTATGAATGGTCATTCCATTATCCAGCGCAATCATATTACTATGCTGGATCACGGGTCCGTCTGCAAGGGGATCACTGTAAGGCATTCCGATTTCAACAATATCAGCGCCATTATCTTGTAATGACTGCATAACGGGAATGATGCTTTCCAATAACGGATAGCCGGCTGTGCAGTAAACATTCAGGATGTTTTTTTGCTTTGATTGAAAAAGGGTTTCTATGCGGTTCATGAGTTTCTTTTTAAACTTTAAATGCCACTGAGTTTTTTCAACCACAGAGGAGAAACCAGAGTTGAAGAAGAGGTTACACAGAGGAGGTCTCTGTGTAACCCCTTCTTTCTCTCCGGTTTCTCCTCTGTGGTTAAAATTTGCTGTTAACAGCCTTACCATCCATCGCTTTCATATACGTCGCCATATCTTTATCTCCCCGGCCGCTTAAACAGATAACCACTTTATCTGTCTCAGCCAAATTCAGCTTATCCAAAACCGCAAAAGCATGAGCCGTTTCCAATGCAGGGATAATACCTTCCATACTGGCAACATGAAAAGCAGCTTGCAGGGCTTCATCGTCTGTAGCACTTAAAAAAATGCCACGCCCGCTATCAAAAAGATGCGCATGCATCGGACCAATTCCGGGATAATCCAGTCCTGCTGAAATACTGTGCGGTTCAATTACCTGGCCGTCCGCTGTTTGCATTACAATACTTTTACTGCCATGTAAAACACCTGGGGATCCCAGTTGAGTGGTAGCCGCACTCATGCCGCTGTTAACACCATGACCGGCAGCTTCCACTGCTACCAGCTTTACTTCCGGGTCATTTAAAAAATGATAAAAAGCACCGGCAGCATTGCTGCCGCCGCCGACACATGCAATTACATGCGTAGGAAGATCGGAGCCGGTTTTTTCTTTTAACTGCTTACGGATCTCCTGGCTGATCACACTTTGAAAACGTGCTACCATATCCGGATACGGATGCGGGCCTACCACACTGCCGATGATATAATGAGTGTCTACCGGATGATTGATCCAATCGCGGATAGCTTCGTTGGTAGCGTCTTTTAAAGTTTTACTGCCACTTAAAGCAGGAATAACGGTGGCGCCCAGCATCTTCATGCGGGCAACATTGGGAGCCTGCCGCTCTATGTCTTTTTCTCCCATATAAACAATGCATTCAATACCTTTTAATGCGCAGACTGTTGCCGTTGCAACCCCATGCTGGCCTGCACCTGTTTCGGCAATGATCCTTTTTTTGCCTAATCGTTGCGCCAGTAAGATCTGTCCGCACGTATTATTGATCTTATGCGCGCCGGTATGACACAGATCCTCTCTTTTTAAATATATCTGCGTGTTGTATTGTTCACTCAACCGCCTGGCATGATACAACGGTGTAGGCCGGCCGACATAGTCTCTTAAAAGTTCTGCAAGTTCACGCTGGAAAGAATTTTCATTAGTGATCTGCAGGTAACGTGTTCTTAATTCTTCTACATTCGGGTACAACATCTCCGGAATATACGCTCCACCGAACTGTCCGTAATAACCGTATTCATTTACGCTGTATGACATTGTCTTGTGTTTAATTATTAGTTGTTAATGATTAATTATTAACGGTTGGTGATTAAGATTCTAAGAAGCACCTGAAGTATTAGACGCTTCCCGTTAATCATTAACCATTAATCATTAATCATTACTCTCTTTCAGCTCATCAACAAACTTCTTAACCTTGGCCATGTCCTTCACGCCGGGACTTATCTCAAACTTACTGTTAATATCCACTGCGAAGAGTGCATTGGCAACAGGCTTGTGTGTGAAAATTTTTAGTTTATGTGAATCGTCAGGCTGGATGCCGCCGCTAAGGAAAAAGGGTTTTCCGATCACACTTCCTTCCAGAATATCCCAGTTGAATTTCTTGCCCGTACCACCATATCCAGCCCCTTCGGTATCGAACAGGAACATATCGCATACCGCCATATAAGGCTTGATCATCCATTCAATATGATCGTTATCACTAAGCCTGAAAGCTTTTACCACTGATATATAATCGGCAATCTTCTCGCAATACTTAGGTGATTCATCTCCATGCAACTGAACCATGTGTAACCGGCATTCATCCACCATTTGTAATACACTGTCTATTGAAGCGTTTACAAATACACCTACTTTATTAACCTTATTCTCTTTTTTTATTTGTGCAGTGGTAAGATGGCGCAGCACATATCTGGGCGATTTAGGATAAAAAATAAAGCCCGCAAATGTTGCTCCTATCTCTTCCAATTGATCTACCTGATCCAGCTGAGTCATACCACAGACTTTAACTCTCATAATTAACCATGTTTTAATGTATGTACAAAACTGGCAAAGGCAATCGCAGGGTCCGGTTCTTTCATAAACGTTTCACCAATCAAAAACCCGTCGTATCCGTGTTGTTTCAACATTGTAATCGTTTTGGCATCGCTGATACCGCTTTCTGATATTTTGATCTTGTCTGAAGGTATCTTCTTTCCCAGATCAACAGACCGGTTCACATCAACCGTAAACGTTTTCAGGTCGCGGTTGTTCACTCCTACCAGGTCTACCGAGTCGCAAATATGCAACAGCTCCTCTTCATTGTGTATTTCAAGCAAAACCTCCAGTTGCAGGTTTTTTGCATAAGCCGAAAGCTCCTCAACACGTTGCCGGGTTAAACAGGCAGCTATTAAAAGTACTACATCCGCACCAATTGCTCTGGCTTCCAGGATCTGATATTCATCAATAATAAAATCCTTTCTTAAAATGGGAATTGCCAGCTGTCTTGACCTGATAATATCTTCTTTTTTACCGGCAAAAAATTTTTCATCCGTTAAAATGGATAATCCGGAAGCGCCTCCTTCCGCATAAGCCCTGGTAACATCTTCCGGTTTTGCGGTGCTGTTAAAGATACCTTTGGAAGGTGATTTACGTTTGAATTCAGCAATAATGCCCGTGCGGAATTCATCCATCAAAAATTGCTTTAGCGAAAAAGTTTTGCGGTTATAAAATGTGCTATGTTCCAGTTCTGTGGTGGAAACCGTTGCCTTTGCAATTCTTACTTCCTCAACCTTGTGTTTTATTATTGTATCCAGGATGTTTTCAGCCATACTAATGTATATTCTTTGTTGTAACATTTAAACACAGGAGGCTCTCTGTGTAACCTCTTCTTTATCCTCTGGCTTTCCTCTGTGGTTCAAAAAAACATTATCTACTGCAACGCTATCAGCTTTTCCAAACTACGGTAAGCACTTCCGCTTTCAAGGCTCTCCACTGCAGTGTGATACGCCTCTTCATAATGCTGATATTTACCGGTGCAATGTAAGGCCATTGCGGCATTTGCCAACACAACGGCGTTCTGCGCCCAGCTTCCCTCACCTTTCAGAATCTTAATGAATATTCTGGCCGCTTCCATAACAGACGTTCCTCCATAAATATCCTGCGGACTTACCATGCGCTTCCCTATCTGTTCGGCAGTATATAATTTCTCTCCTTCGTTGGTAATCACTTTTGTATCACTGGTCAGAGAGAT
>CAXSIE010000116.1:4487-12683 GCA_964237295.1 uncultured Flavihumibacter sp.
CATAACCATCCAGGCTATGAATAATTGTAAAAGCCTTTCCCGTTTGCTGCAAAAGGTAATTGTATATCCTTGCCATTTCAAGATTATACACGCCTATTAACTGGTACTTCGGGAAAGCCGGATTAACCATAGGACCGAGCATATTAAAAAAAGTTCTCACTCCCAGACTTCTTCTTACAGGCCCTACTGTTTTTAAAGCCGGATGGAACAGCGGTGCATGAAGAAAACAAATGTTTGCAGTTTCCACTTCGCGAACCAAACGGTCATTATCAACTTTAAATGCATACCCTAATTGCTCCATCACATTGGATGAACCGCTGATGGATGTTGCACCATAATTGCCATGCTTGGTTACTTTAGTACCAGACCCCGCAACAATAAAACAACTTAAGGTGGAAATATTAAAAGTATTTTTGCCATCCCCGCCGGTACCTACAATATCAATAGTATCAAACTCAGCCATTTCCAGCTTTACACAAAGCTCCAGCAAGGCATCCCTGAAACCCTGCAGTTCGTCAATAGTTATGCTTCGCATAAGATACACCGTTATAAAAGCGGCTATCTCAGTTTCGTTGTAAACAGCTTTCGCCATGTTGATCAACACTTCTTTAGCCTGCTCCCTGGAAAGTGTTTTGTGCTCGAATAAATATTGGAGGATCTTTTTCATTTTCGGGCTACCGGCTGTCAGCTATCAGCTGTCAACTTTTGAGTTTGATTTAATAATAGTGATTCCGCAATTGAACTGCTACCGGTTTATTGAACCAGCCAGTTTTTAAGCAATTGTTCCCCCATCGGTGTAAGTACACTTTCAGGATGAAACTGCACACCCTGCACATCATATTTTTTATGTTGCAGTGCCATAATAAAACCATTTTCATCCTGGGCGGTTATCTCAAGTTCTTCAGGGAAATTTTCTCTTGAAACAATCCAGCTATGATACCTGCCTACTTCCAGTTCTTCCGGCAAACCCTTGAACAACCGGTTAACACCATGAGTTTGATGCTCCAAAATACTTACCGGTGTTGCCACTCCATGGTAAACATTTGACAAATTAGTTAGATTACCTCCAAATGCCTCTCCGATCGCCTGGTGACCCAAACACACTCCCAATATGGATTTCGACGCTGCATACTCTTTGATCAACGGCAATAAGATTCCGGCTTCCACCGGAATACCCGGACCCGGAGACAAAATGATTTTATCGTACTCTTTTATTTTTTCCATCACAATCTGGTCATTCCGGAATACATCCACTTTAACATGGGTAATCTTCTCCACCAGATGAACCAAATTATAGGTGAAAGAATCGTAGTTGTCGAAAACAAGAATCTTCATAAGCCTTTGGTTTAATTAATTTTTGCTATCAGCTATCAGCATACAGGTATCAGCTTGTTTGCTTATAGCCTTTCTTATAATTCTTCACCCGCCATTTTCATCGCCGACTTTAAGGCATTGAGTTTATTGATAACTTCCTGCAATTCACTTTCAGGCTGAGAGGCGGCTACAATACCCGCTCCGGCCTGGTATATCAATGTATTATCCTGACTAAGAAAAGTACGGATCATAATGGCCTGATTGCACGATCCGTCAAAACCAATGTAACCGATACATCCGCCATAATAACTACGGGCAGTAGGTTCATAGGCATCAATAAGCTCTAAAGCCTTAAACTTGGGAGCGCCGCTTAAAGTACCCGCAGGAAAAGTAACCGCCAGTAAATCAAAAGGATTGGTGTCTGGCCTCACGGTTCCCGTTACCTCACTTACCAGGTGAATAACATGGCTGTAATAATTTACTTTACGGTAACTGCTAACATACACTTCATCGCATTTTCTGCTCAGGTCATTTCGTGCAAGGTCTACCAGCATCACATGTTCAGCATTTTCTTTTGCATCCGCTAATAGTTTTTCAGCCATCAGGCGGTCGGTAATATCGTCGCCCGTACGTTTAAAAGTACCGGCGATGGGATGCACTACCGCTTTATTACCTTTAATGATCAGTTGGCTTTCCGGACTTGATCCCATTAACTTGTAATCTCCGTAATCAAAGTAAAACAGGTATGGAGAGGTGTTGATATTTCTTAAAGCGCGGTATACATTGAATTCATCACCGGAGAACTTTTGTTGAAACCGGCGGCTGAGCACAATCTGGAAAACGTCGCCTCTGAAACAATGTTGAATGCCTTTCTTTACCATTTCTAGGTAATCCTCATCTGTCATGTTAGACGTCTCCTCATCTTTTGTTTTGAAAGGAAACACCGGAACGTCCTTACTCCTTATAAGGCTTTCCACTACTTCGAACTCGCTTTCCAATCCTTTCACCATGTTCTCACAGATATATAATTCATCCTTGAAATGGTTGATAGCTATTACGTATTGATACAAGCGGTAGCGAATCAGTGGAACAGCCGCGCTTTTTCGCCGCGTTGAAAACTTAATCGTATCAAAAAACTGCACTGCATCAAACGTAGCATAGCCAAACAATCCCTGTGCTACGTGCACCGGCTTTACTGAAATAAAATTAATGATGAATCGTTGCATGAAATCCCACATAATTCCGGGAACCTGAGCAGCGTTCGTGATAGCGGTTTTTTGTGCCTTTTCACCGGGCAGTTTAAATTCAACCGCTTCCATGCTGGTTATTTCGATGCCTGCGATGGCATTGATGCCTATAAAGGAATAGCTATCATCATTGGTATGAAAGTCAGTGCTTTCGAGCAATATCGTATCGCGGAAGCGGTCGCGCAACCGAAGGTAAATACCTACGGGAGTAAATACATCTGCAAGTAATTTTTTATAAATTGTGGTGATCTCTATTTTTTTCATACCATGTAAACCTTCCGGGATTTTATTAAACTGTTTATGTATCTAAACGGATTATTAGCTAATATTATTGAGCGGCAATTTAACTGCATCAATAATTGTTATCATGTGGTACGGCCCTGCGGGGATTAAAAACAAAAAGCCCCGGTAACATCCGGGGCTTGTATAGTTTGATACAATATAATTAGCATTAGCATAATTAACCCCGTTCGGAGATCATATGCCACCACCACTTCATATTTGTATTTGTGTTTGTCATTACAGTTACAAATATAATGGTACATTTTTTATAACGCAAAAAATATTTTGTCAGGGTTTAGTAATAATTGATTGCAATTACTAACATTATGCTGGTGAGCGTTTAACCATGCAGGGTAAGGCCTTTTACAACACTCCCTTTGTAGAAGGCAAATAATTTGAAGCCGGATCTCTCTTAACGGCCATGCGTATGGCTTTTGCGAATGCTTTAAAAATAGCCTCTATTTTATGGTGTTCATTTTCACCTTTACATTCAATATTCAGGTTACACTTTGCAGCATCGGAGAAAGACTTAAAAAAATGAAAGAACATTTCAGTAGGCATCTCACCAATTCTTTCTCTTTTAAAATCCGCGTTCCAAACCAGCCAGCTCCTTCCACCAAAATCAATCAGAACTTTTGCTTCGGCATCGTCCATTGGCAATGCAAAACCATAACGTTCCATACCCCGCTTATCTGCCAAAGCCTGCGCAAAAGTTTCACCCAATGCAATAGCGGTGTCTTCAATAGTATGGTGTTCATCAATGTCAAGATCACCATTAACCCGAATGGTCAGGTCCATCTTGCCATGACGCGCTATCTGATCCAGCATATGATCAAAAAAACCAAGCCCCGTAACGATAGCAGACCTGCCTTGTCCGTCTATATTTAATTCTATTTTGATTTGTGTTTCATTGGTATTGCGTTCATGAACAACTTTTCTCAATCCCAGTTTAAGAAATTCATAGATTCTGCCCCACTCTCTGGTTTCTAAAGCAATTGTTCCGGATTCATACAGGGTTTTCACTTTATCGGTTATTTCGGAAGCACCCAAAGATGCATCATTGTTCAACCAGATGCCCCTGCATCCGAGATTCTTTGCAAGCTGTATATCGGTAATACGATCTCCGATGACATAAGAATTAGGAATGTCGTAATCAGGATTGTTGAGATAAGCAGGAAACATTCCGATCCCCGGCTTCCTGGTTGGCGCATTTTCAACAGGATAAGTTCTATCGATGAGCACGTTGCTGAAACGAATGCCTTCACCCTCAAGACTTTTCATTACCAGGTTATGCAATGGCCAGAATGTATTTTCAGGAAAAGCTTCCGTGCCAAGTCCATCCTGGTTGCTTACCATCACTAATTCATAGTCCAGTTCACGTGCGATCCTTCCCATGAATTCAAACATGTGCGGGTAAAAGGTTAGTTTATTAAATGAATCCAGCTGGTAGGTTGGAGGCGCTTCATTGATCAGGGTACCATCGCGGTCGATAAAAAGGAGTCTTTTCATGAGTAGCTGCCAGCCAGGCTTTTATAATGATTTGAAAAATATTACTTATGCTTTTGATCTTGAATAAACTGGGAAGATTGCGTTTTGAAGGCTGACAGTTTTTCTCACACTTTCAACTTCGCCCTTACCGCCTTAACTTCTGCCGGTTTAATCTGTGCTGCTTTATTACCAAAACTGTTTCTTACAAAAGTGAGCACATCCGATACCTGCTGATCGTTAAGAAAATTATGAGGAGGCATGGTACCGTTATAAGTAACATCCTCTATTTCTATTTCACCGGTAAGCCCTTGCAGAACAATAGTGATCAGTGCTTTTTTATCACCTGACACATATTTTGTTTTAATCAATGGCGGATTCAGGTTGGGAACACCACCGCCATTAGCCTGGTGACAGGCAAGGCAGTATTGCATATATATGGCTTCACCACGTTTAACGGAGGCTGATAAACCAGGCTGTATAGCTTTGCCAACTGTAAAACTTAAACAGGCAGCGGAAACTATCGCCACCAACAGGTTGAATAATAAAAATTTTTTCATGCTGATTTTTTAGTCGCAAGCTTTTTTAATCTTACGGTGTTACCCTATCGTTACGCTGGAAATTTATAAGGGCTTCAAGCAATTCCTTATTTTCTTTGGTGGTACCAATTGTAATGCGAAGGCATCCTTCACACAATTCCACTTTGCTTCTGTCGCGCACAACAATTCCCTTGCTTAGCAAAAACTCATAAATAGCACGGGCATCCGATAACTTTACCAATATAAAATTAGCATCACTCGGATAAATTTTTTCAACAACCCGCAATTCGTTTAAATGTTTAACCAGTAAATTCCTTTCCGAAACAATCTCCTGTATCATACTGTTCACCTGGTCAACTTCTTCCAAAGCCTTTAATGCCAGTTCCTGTGAAGCCAGGTTAATATTGTAGGGTGGCTTAACCTTGTTCATAACAAGGATGATATCATCTGCGGCAAAAGCCATTCCAATGCGCAAGGCCGCTAATCCCCAGGCTTTCGACAGCGTCTGCAGCACTACCAGGTTGGGATATTCAGCAAGCTCCCGCACAAAAGAACGGTGGCGTGAGAAATTAATATAAGCTTCATCAATTACCACCAGGCCGAAATAATTATTCAATAGTATCTCGATGTCCTCTCTTACCAGGGAATTACCGGTTGGATTATTGGGCGAACACAAAAAGATCATTTTTGTATTTTCATCAACGGCACTTTCAATAGCAGGCAAGTTCAATTGAAATAGGTAGGTGGAACGATGATCACATTATCCACTGCAGGCTCGCAAAATGCCCGAAAGAGGATGTCTATACATTCATCACTACCATTGCCGAGAAAAATATTAGCGGGAGGAACCGTTTTTATTTCGCTTAATTTTTCTTTTAACTTCCATTGCAGCGGATCAGGATAACGGTTGTACCATTTTGGCAGCGGGGAACCGTAGCTGTTTTCGTTGGCATCCAGGAATACCTTTGCCTCGCCTTTAAATTCATCCCTTGCTGAAGAATAAGGAACAAGTTTTTTGATGTTATTGCGTAACAGGTTATCCAGAGAGAACATTTTATGATTTGTTAAGATGTTATAAGTTTTGAAGCGTCAGTAGCATTGATTTTTTTGAACCACAGAGGAAAGAAGAGGTGCACGGAGGTTACACAGAGGAGACTTCTCTGTATAACCTCTTCTTTACAGGGTGGTTCAAAAGAATTCAGCGTTACCCAATTTCTTTCAATCTAAGCGATACAGCATTCTTATGTGCTTCAAGTCCTTCAGCCGCCGCCAGCACTTCAACGGTCGGTCCGAGGATTTTCAAACCTTCTTTAGTCAGTTGCTGAAAAGTGATCTTTTTTACAAAGCTGTCTACGCTTACACCACTATAAGCACGTGCATAACCGTTAGTAGGCAGGGTATGATTGGTACCGCTGGCATAATCACCCACACTTTCAGGAGAATAGTTACCTAAAAATACGGAACCTGCATTTATTACCATCTCCGCTATACGCTCCGGCTCTTTACAGGATAAGATCAGGTGCTCTGCTGCGTATTCATTCAGCAGGTCAATAGCTTCCTGCTCTTCTTTCATTATAATGATCTTACTATTTTCCAGGGCCTTGGCTGCCAATTCATAACGGGGTAAGTCTTTCAACTGGCTATCCAGTTCCAACATAACATTTTCCGCTATCTGTTCGGAGGTAGCTACTAATATAACCTGGCTATCTGCTCCGTGCTCAGCCTGGCTAAGGAGATCGGCCGCAACAAATGCAGGATTGGCGATGGTATCAGCATAGATGGCCACTTCACTGGGGCCGGCGGGCATGTCTATAGCCACTCCGTATTTCTGGACCAACTGTTTGGCGCAGGTTACATATTGGTTACCCGGACCAAAAATTTTATACACCTTCGGAATGGTAGCAGTACCGAAGGCCATGGCAGCAATGGCCTGAACTCCGCCTGTTTTATATATTCGTGTAATGCCTATTAAGTGGGCCGCATATAAAATAGCCGGATGTAACTTTTCATTTGTATCCGGCGGAGAACATACTATAATTTCTTTACATCCCGCTATGCTTGCCGGAATGCCTAACATGAGCAGTGTTGAAAATAATGGAGCGGTTCCACCCGGAATATACAAACCGACCTTTTCAATAGCTACAGATTTTCGCCAGCACTTTACGCCGGGCATGGTTTCCGTAACATCAGTATCCGCAAGCTGCCGGCTATGAAAGGTTGAAATGTTCTGTTTTGCCTGCTGCATGGCTATCTTTAAATCTTCAGGAATAAGCTGAATGGCTTCATTCATTTCCTCACTACTAACTTCGGGGTTCTCTATGTAAACATTATCAAATTTCGAAGTATAAAAGTTCAGTGCAGTATCACCCTTTTCTTTTACCTCCTGCAATATATTATGAACACTTGCTTCCAGGGAAGAATGATCCAATGCGGGGCGTTTACAAATGTTTCCCCATTCTGTTTTTTTGGGATATTTTATTAGCTGCATGGGAGTTTGAAAAGTTTGTTCTCAGTGTCAGGCCTCCAGCTATCAGCCGGGGATTACAGTATATTTTTTTTCATCTTATAATTTACAAACACGATATTATTGTAATGATTGGTTTGTGTTTTTATCACTTTAAATCCGTGTCGCTCAAAGAAAGGACGGGCCGTTATACTGGCTTCAGTTGTAAGCATTTTAAAGGAATGATGATGTGCATAGTCAGTCAGTTCTTTAAGGATCCTGCTTGCAATTTTTTTCCCCTGGTGATTTTTGTGAACATACATAGTGTCTATGCCGCCTTCTTCCGATAATTCACCAAAGCCTACGATCTGGTTACGGCAGATAGTTACAAAACAAACGTTATTGGTTAAGCGATCCTTCCATTTTTTTTTATCAATTGCCTGCGGCGCCCAGTTCTCGAGCTGTTCCCTGGTGTAATCTTTTGCATTAACTGTATGCACCGTGTTATAAAATAACCTCAGCATTTCATCCAGCATCGATTCATTGTAATCCACTATTAATTCTCTATCCATCGTAACTAATCTTTATCGTTTTTTTGCACCATACAAGGCAACAACGTTTACCATACTCTATACTTACTCTACAAAATCATTTTTTCAATAGGCACTACCAGTATACCCTGAGCGCCGGCTTCTTTCAATTTTTCAATGATCTCCCAAAAATCATTTTCATTAAGCACGCTGTGTACGCTGCTCCATCCGGCTTCTGCCAGGGGCAGAACCGAGGGGCTTTTCATACCAGGCAACAAACCAATTATTTCATCCAGGTTTTCATTCGGGGCATTGAGCAAAATGTATTTGTTGTTCCTGGCTTTTTTTACCGACTG
>CAXSIE010000117.1:0-2515 GCA_964237295.1 uncultured Flavihumibacter sp.
CTTTGTTTTGGCATCACCGGTACTTTAGGATTGCCGTTTTGCATTTCAGGAAAAACTTCCCAACCTTCCCTGTTGATCACCAGGGTTGCATCATTGCCTTTAAACGCCAGGCCATAAGATTTCCCATAAGGGCCTGTTTCGGTTCCGGCGGTATGTTCCCAGTTGATCACATAATCTTTCATTTGATAGCTTACATTCATAGTATCAAAAGTTTCATGTGCATGATCCTGATAAGAGAAATTTCCGCCGGTGGCCGTTACTGCCAAAGGAAGTTGAGTGATCCCTTTAACCCATAATGCCATATCAATCAAATGCACTCCCCAGTCAGTTACCAGTCCTCCTCCATAATCCCAGAACATGCGCCAGCTTCCGTGAAAGCGTGTTTTATTAAAAGACCGTTGCGGCGCAGGACCGAGCCACCTGTCAAAATCAACACCGGCGGGCACTGCTTCATCAGGTGCTTTCATCGCGCCGATACCATAGTTGAAATTTCCCCAAACATTCACTTTCCTCAGATCCCCGATCTTTCCGCTATTCATATAATCCATTGCATTTTTCCAGTGAGCACCACTTCTTTGCTGCTGGCCCACCTGTACTACCCTGCTGTATTTTCTGGCAGCCTTAACCATCAGGTCACATTCTGCAATACTGTTAGCCAGCGGCTTTTCCACGTAAATATCCTTACCGGCTTCACAGGCAGCAATAAATGTAAGGCAATGCCAATGGTCGGGAGTGCCGATAATAACAGCGTTGATATCCTTGTTTGCTAACAACTCGCGGTAATCCTTGTATTGAACCGGAGCCTTACCCTGTATCTTTACTACATCAGCCGTACGCCGTGTTAACACTTCGTCGTCCACATCGCAAAGGGCTCCGCATGTTACTCCCGGTTGTTTTAAAGCATTCTGCAGATCACCGAAGCCCATGCCCCTGCATCCGATCAATGCAACCACTATTTTATCATTTGCCGTGGTATTTTTATCTGAGGCATTCGATAAAAGAGGAAGAAAACCTGTTGCTGCAACCAGCTTTGTGGTATCGGCTAAAAACTGACGACGTGATGTTGACATGTAATCAAAGGTTTAATGTTAAGGAATGAAGTGGCGATTTTTATAACTTTACTCATTTATCATTGCTATGATGTCAGCCATAAACCTACCGCTGATAGCTGATTGCTCTTAATGCACTATTGCATGCCTGACACGACAGTACAAAATACTATACATTACATTTAAATGATAATTTTATCCGGATTATTATTTAACAAACAAAATAAGGCAATGGAAACAATCAAAAATAAAAGTAAGGACGGCTGACAAAGCTTACATTGTAGCAGGTAAAACCGATCATCAGAAATTAATATAATGAATACATTCTTAAAAAGTCTTTATAGATGTTTAACAATATGTTGCTGGAGTATAAGCTGCTCGAAGAGCGTCCATCCTAATGCCGCGGTAACGCCTATACCGCCGGTAATACCCATTACACAGGTAACAGCATCAGATGTTTCATTTTATATAACTACTCCTAATCAGTCTGCGTTACTGGCCAAACAAAGCACGGTGCTTTCTTTTGGAACGGCTGCCAATCAATCGCCTACCATAACTGTAGACACAACACGCACTTATCAACCTATCGACGGTTTCGGATACACCCTGACCGGCGGTAGTGCCGAATTGATGAATGCCATGTCTGCAGGCACCCGTGATGTTTTGTTAAAAGAACTTTTTGCAGCAGATAGCAGTTCATTAAGCATTAGTTATTTACGCATCAGCATTGGTGCATCGGATCTCAATTCAAGCGTTTTTACTTATGATGATATCACCTCAGGCACAACAGACATCAACCTGCAAAGTTTTACATTAGAAAGGGAACGGAACAACTTTATACCTGTGTTAAAACAGATCCTTGCCATCAATCCAAATATAAAAATAGTGGCTTGTCCATGGACGGCTCCTGCATGGATGAAGATAAATGCTGATAACGCTAATAATTTCAAAGGCGGTAAATTGAATCCAGCCTATTATAGTGTTTATGCCGATTACTTTGTAAAATACATTCAGGCAATGAAAGCCGAGGGCATTGCAATTGATGCCATCACGCCGCAAAATGAACCGTTAAATCCTGATAACAATCCGAGTATGGTGATGACGGCAACAGAACAAACCGATTTCATAAAAAACCACCTGGGACCGAAATTCAAGGCAGCTAACCTCACTTCCAAAATTATTATTTATGACCATAACGCCGACAGGCCCGATTATCCGCTGGCAGTGTTAAGCGATGCCGGTGCAAGGCAATTCATAGATGGAACTGCATTTCATTTGTATGCAGGCGATATCAGTGCGCTTACACCCATTCATGACGCATACCATGTCAAAAATATTTATTTTACCGAACAGTACACACCATCTTCAGGGGCTTTTAGCGGAGATCTGTTATGGCATGTTAAAAACCTTATCATTGGAGCCACAAGAAACTGGAGCAGGAATGTACTGGAGTGGAACCTTGCCAA
>CAXSIE010000117.1:2550-3906 GCA_964237295.1 uncultured Flavihumibacter sp.
CCGGACTTTGCTCCTCATACTAATGGCGGATGCACTACCTGCAAGGGTGCTGTTACCATCAACGGCAATAATTTCAGCCGCAATGTTTCTTATTATATAATCGGTCATGCTTCTAAATTCGTGAAACCGGGATCAGTGAGGGCTGAAAGCAATATCATTAATAATTTACAAAACGTTGCATTCATTACGCCGGATGGCAGGAAGGTACTGATCGTTTTAAATGACAACAGCGCTGCACAATCATTCAATATAAAGTTTATAAATAAATGGGTGACTACTTCCCTTGATGCGGGAGCGATAGGCACTTATATATGGTAAAATTTAATTTCTCCAAATAATTGTATGTACTTCCTCCATTATAATCAATGGCATTTTTTAAGGATGGTTATTCAATTTATTCGCACTTAAAACATACATTTATAAAAGCACCTTTCAAAACAAATAATATGGAAAACACTATTGAAGACGGATCAGTCACTTCCGGTGATGATATTTCTTTTTGGATAGATTCAGTAAAACCCCTGATATATGAGCCGCTCAATAAAGAGATGGAAACAGATGTTTTAATTATCGGCGGAGGCATTGCCGGTATTACAACCGCTTATTGTCTTCTTAAAGCAGGAAGGAACGTAGTTCTTGTAGAAGATGGATATATTGGCAGTGGAGAAAGTGGAAGAACAACAGCGCACCTTACCTGCGCACTGGATGACCGTTATTATGAAATTGAAAAAGTATTTGGGGAAGAAGGTAGTAAGAAAGCTGCCGAAAGCCATATGGCAGCAATTGAATGGATAGATAAAACAGTTAAAGAAGAACAGATCGATTGTGATTTCGAACGGGTGGATGGATATCTCTTCATTCATCCTACAGATACCAAAGAAAATTTGAAGAAGGAACTGGATGCCACCAGGAAGGCCGGTTTGAACACGGAATGGGTGGAACAGATCCCTCTTATTTCCAATGAAACAAGTGCCGGTATCCGTTTTCCAAACCAGGCACAGTTTCATATCCTGAAATATGTACAGGCGCTTGCCCAGGCAGTTGTTCGTATGGGGGGTGCTATATATACCAGCACCCGTGCTAAAGATATTGATAGCAAAGGCGCGGTATGTAACGGGTATAAGGTTAAAGCAGCGCATATAGTTGTAGCGACCAATACACCCGTAAATGATTTTATAACCATGCACACCAAACAGTTCCCATACCGAACATATGTAATAGGGGCTAAAGTACCTAAAGGCACACTGGCTCATACACTGTGGTGGGATACCGGCGATATGAAATCTACCTGGGTAACAGCGCCTTATCATTATGTGCGGTTGAATAACTACAATGAAGCATACGACCTGCTGATTT
>CAXSIE010000117.1:3916-10075 GCA_964237295.1 uncultured Flavihumibacter sp.
AGGAAGATGAAGATAATATCAGTGGAAAAGAAAGGTATGACCGTTTGACTGAATGGACCAGAAACCATTTTCCCATGATGGAAGATGTTGTCTACAAATGGTCAGGTCAGGTGATGGAACCGGTAGATTATATGGCCTTCATAGGTAAAAATCCGGGTGAAGATAATGTGTATATCATCACCGGTGATTCAGGAAACGGAATGACTCATGGTACCATAGGAGGTAACATGGTAACAGATATGATTCAGGGTAAAGACAATCCCTGGACTCATCTCTATTCACCTAAACGAATCCCGATAAAGACTCCCGGAACTTTTATATCTGAGGTTTTCAACACCTTTAAACAATATGGTGACTATATTAAAAAAGCCGATATCCACGGTGTTGATGAATTACAAGCGGGAGCCGGCGCTATCATGGGAAAAGGATTTAAAAGGCTGGCGGTTTATCGTGATGAAAACAATACTATACATTCTTTCAGTGCTGTATGTCCGCATATGGGATGTGTTGTTCAGTGGAATGCCGCGGAAAAGTCGTTCGACTGTCCATGTCATGGCTCACGTTTTACTAAAGAAGGAACGGTTATCAATGGCCCTGCATCATCCGATTTAAAGAAAGTTGAAATAAAAGATTAGTATTCTATAACCATACAGTAAACTGATAAAGAATGCACCTGATTATTTAATATAAGAATTTAGTCCCATATATTGTAGAATTTTTTACACGCAATTAAATATTCTTAAAATTTATATTTCAACCGTTACCATTTATTATAAATTTTAACTTTTTTTAGCACCGATTAATGATAAGGTACCTACTACAATCCCTGTTAAACCCATAAGAAGAAGTGTATTGCGGGCTTTTTTGTCGGTTGTTTTAAGAATTACAGGCGATGCAAGCGCAATTATACCAAGGGAAAAGTCTAATGCAGCATGTGTTTTATAAGGGATCAGTTTAACTGCACCCCATTTGGCATCTGTAAGCAAACTGTACCCAAGAACTGTTGTGCTTAGTATATAGCAAATTTTAGAAGCCCATTTCTCTTCTTCAAAACCTACTAACTTAGGTGCTGCAAATACAAGGGGAACGTATGTGTAGTCTGTAAACCAGTGTTTGTCTTTAGTAATTCCAGTTATCATAATACTTGTTTTTAACACTTATGTCAATTAAAGTACCAGGGCACTCTTTAATGTGCAACCGGTCAGTGTTATGGCATACTTTTGTGTATTTATAGTACATCCCACCACCACTATTTTTAATTTAATTCCTGAAATCCGGAATAATAGAAGTTAGATTATTACTAACTTTTATTAATCATATCATAACAATTGTATAGATAAGTACATGTCAATTGCAGAAAACAGATACGCTCTTCTAACAAACGCAACAAGTGGTACCGGCGTTGAACTGTCAAAGTTATTGGCACAGGATGGAAATTATTTTATACTTGGTTCAATGATTATGGAGAATCTGGATAGAAAGCTGAACGGATATGCAAACAATTTCAGTAACCCATCTATTTAGAAAATTTAAAGATTCCAGCTTTGATAACTGAAACTTTTTTTTACAAATAAATCTTATGGTACCTGTCAAAGAAACAAATGATACGTATAACATCTTTAAAGACTATTCTGTTAACAGGTCCCGTTCTTTAAAAAAAATACCGTTGCTTTCTATTTCATTAAGTATCGGCTCTTATGAAGAATTAGTTCAGAATATCATAGAAACAGCTCGGTTGGGATTAAGCGATTATGTTTGTCTTGCCAATGTACATACTCTTGTAGAAGCCCATAAGGACAGCAGGTTTGCAGCTGATATCAACCAGGCTTATATAGTGTCTCCTGACGGGAAGCCATTAACATGGGCAATGAAAATGCTTCACGGTATAAAACTGGAAAGGGTAGCGGGCATGGACTTGCTACCGGATTTATTGTATAAAGCTGCAATTCATAAATTACCTGTGTATTTTTATGGTGGTAAGGAAACGATGTTAAAAAAGACCTTACAATATGTCCATAAGCATTATCCTGATTTAACAATAGCCGGATCATATAGTCCGCCTTTTAGGAAACTTACTGCCCTGGAAACTGATCAGGCAGTTGAAAAAATAAATAATTCAGGCGCCCTTTTAGTGTTGGTGGTACTGGGCTGTCCTAAACAGGAAAAATGGATGGCCTCAATGAAAGGACGTGTACATGAGCTAATGGTAGGTGTTGGTGGGGCCTTGCCGGTAATGATAGGGTCTCAGACAAGAGCGCCTGTCTGGATGCAGGATAAAGGGCTGGAATGGGTGTTCAGGCTAATCCAGGAACCGATCCGTCTGTTCAGGCGCTATTTGGTTACCAATACTACATTTATATATTTACTGACCAGGGAATACGTACTGACGAAACTATTTAAGAAACGATAACCTAAGCGTTATCCAATATCTTGACTTAGGGATTCTGTTTAAGAAATTCCTTTAATTAAATTGAAACTTCAATATAAAGAATTACAAACTTCTAAGTCACTTCACTTTTATATCTTTGATTTGTAATATCCTGTTAATAACCCGTAGAGAAATTATATTCCCCGAAGAACTGTTATAGTATCTTAAGCTAACATGAATTGACGTAATTATTATCCGCAGTGATTAGCCAGCTGCAGAAAGAAACATTGCACTCTTTGATCTTCTGACAGATGATAGCTGATAGATTTATATGCGACTTCATTTTATTGAATACTAAAACCGGATAATACAACCATCCACAAGGTTGCTATTTTAAACAAGCTAACTTTCTGACCATGTATAAAAGGAAAATGTTCCATGCGATTGTGCTAACGGCACTATTGTGCTTTTTAACCAATGTAATGTATGCTCAAAATAAAACTTTAAACGGCAGGGTGACCGATAGTTCCGGCACAGGCGTTCCGGGCGTAACAGTGAGCGCCAGGAATATAAAAGCGGTTACTACAACCACTGATGGAGCATTTACTATTACTGTACCGCCATCCGTTACCACGCTTATATTTACTTCCGTAGGCTTTCTGCGGCAGGAAGTGCCTGTAACCGGTAATATGACCATAACCTTACAAAACAATACAACCAGTTTAAACGAAGTGGTAGTGGTTGGTTATGGCACTGTAAGAAAAAGAGACCTGACGGGGTCGGTAGCTACCATTACTTCAAAAGATTTCCAGAAAGGACAGATTTCCACTCCGGAACAGTTAATCGCTGGTAAAGTTCCGGGCGTTTCCATTATTTCCAATGGCGGCCAACCGGGAGCAGGAAGCACTATACGCATTCGTGGCGGATCATCATTAAATGCAAGTAATGACCCCCTGGTAGTGATTGATGGTGTTCCTCTGGACAACGATAACATACCCGGCGCAAGCAATCCTTTGAGCTTTGTTAATCCCAATGATATAGAGTCTTTCACTATTTTAAAAGATGCTTCTGCGGCAGCTATCTATGGAACCAGGGCATCTAACGGCGTTATCCTCATCACTACCAAAAAAGGAAGGGGAGGCAGCTTGAAAGTGAATTTCAGTACGGTTAATGCTGTTTCTACTATTGTAAAAAAAGTGGATGTTCTTGATGCCAGCCAGTTCCGCTCTGTAGTAAATGCCAATGGCTCCGATGCTCAGAAAGCAGCGCTGGGAAAAAGCAATACCGATTGGCAGGACCAGATATATCAAAGTGCTTTTTCTACCGATAATAATATCAGTATAACCGGCGGCATAAAAAACTTACCTTATCGTATTTCTTTGGGTTATCAGAACCAGGACGGAATTTTAAAAACAGATAACCTGCAAAAGAATTCTTTCGCTTTTGCCCTTAACCCGGTTTTGTTCGACAATCATTTGAAAATAGATCTTAACCTGAAAGGAGCTATTGAAAAGGTAAGGTTTGCTAACAAGGGAGCGATAGGAGGCGCGGTAAGTTTTGATCCTACCCAGCCTGTATATACTAATACTAAAAGATTTAATGGCTATTTTGAGTGGTTAGATGCTTCAGGCGGACTGGCTAACCTGGCAGGAAAAAATCCGGTGGGGCAATTAATGGATAGGATTGATAAAGGGAATCCGCAAAGAAGTATCGGAAACATTCAGTTTGATTATAAATTTCATTTTTTTCCTGACCTGCATGCTAACTTAAATTTAGGCTATGATGTTTCAAAAGGTCAGGGAACAGTGTTTGTGAGTGACAGTGCGGCACAGGATTACACCAGGGCGGGTAGAAACACTCAGTATAAACAAAACAAGAAAAATGAGTTGCTTGAGTTTTATTTAAACTATGCAAAAGAAATTAAATCAATTAAAAGCAGGATAGACGTCGTGGCGGGCTATTCCTATAACGATTACCTGACCACCGTATATAATTATGCTGATTATAATGCGCATAGTGTAAAATTACCTAATACAGATCCTGCATTTGCGTTTGATAAGCCGGAGCATTCTTTGATCTCTTTTTTTGGTCGGGCAAATTATGTTTTAAATGAAAAATACTTATTAACCGCCACGTTACGCCGGGACGGGTCTTCAAGATTTGCGCCGGATAACAGGTGGGGATTATTTCCTTCCGTAGCGCTGGCTTGGAAAATAAAAAGTGAAACTTTCCTGAAGAACAGCGATGCTGTTTCCGACTTGAAACTCCGGTTAGGCTATGGCGTTACGGGCCAACAGGAAGGAATCGGCAACTACGATTACCTCTCTTACTATTCCCTTAGCTCCGCTAATGCAACTTACCAGTTTGGAAACAATTACTACCAGATGTACAGGCCCAGTGGCTTTTATGCCAATAGAAAATGGGAACAGACCGCTACTTCCAACATCGGGCTGGATTATGGTTTTCTGAACAACAGGATAACCGGCACCATTGACGTTTATTACAGGAACACCACCAATCTCTTAAACCAGATACCGCAACCCGCGGGAGCAAATTTTTCAGCCTATATAATTGCCAATGTAGGAAGCATGAACAATAAAGGCGTTGAGTTCAGCATCAATGCGGAACCGGTTAGAGGAAAGGATGTAACATGGAACGTAGGCTTTAATATCACCTACAATAAAAACACCATTACTAAACTAACGGTATTGCCCAATGATACCAGTTATCTTGGCTTTCCAAGCGGTACCATCGCCGGTGGTATAGGAGGACAATTTGCTTTTTTAAACGCGGTGGGAACAAGCAAGAATATTTTTTATTTATACCAGCAGGTATATGATGCATCAGGCAAACCTGTTGAAGGCCTTGGCCTCTTTAAAGATCAGGCTGATATTGCGGCCAGTCCCCGGCAAATATTTGCCCCGGTTCAACCCGGTGATATCAAGTACAAAGACCAGAACGGCGATGGCATTATAAATCAGAAAGATTTAATTAAGGGAAAAGGCGCTGACCCCCAGGTGTTCCTTGGCTTCACTACCAATGTCACCTATAAAAAATGGAATGCAGGTGTTGTGTTAAGAGCCAATGTAGGCAACTATGTTTACAATAATGCCAACAGCCAGTCCGGAACTTTAAATCAGGTTACAGGCAATTCTAATTTGTACAACGCAGCCACTAATTACCTCACCACCTTATTCAAAGGAGGTAACGGCCAACAGTTGCTAAGCGATTATTATATTGAGAATGCCTCTTTTTTAAGGATGGATAATTTCAATATCGGATATAATGTTGGAAAATTATTTCACGATAAAGCAAACCTTTCCTTAAATGTTACAGTTCAGAATGTGTTTGTCATCACTAAATATTCCGGACTTGATCCTGAGAACAGCGGCGGAATTGATAATAACTTTTATCCTAGGCCCCGTGTATATGCTTTAGGATTAAACCTCGGTTTTTAATTTTCTAAACTTCAGTAACGAAACTATATGAAAACAAAATATTTTAAAATAATCATTACAGCGGGAGTGTTGATAACAACAATTGCTTCCTGCACTAAAAAATTGGACCTGGTTCCTACGAATGACATTACCGCACAGCAGGCATTGAGCACGACAGCAGGTTACAAACAGTCGCTGGCTAAAGTGTACGGTGCTTTTGCATTGACCGGTAACACAGGCGGCACCGGTAATCCTGATATTCCTTCACAGATAATTAAAGATGAGGGGAATTCGGATTTCTTACGTATGTTCTGGAACTTACAGGAACTGACCACGGATGAAGGAGCATGGACC
>CAXSIE010000117.1:10085-10633 GCA_964237295.1 uncultured Flavihumibacter sp.
CAATTTAAGCAGCAAAGGTATCAGCGGTACCAGTGCCGATAGCATCCGTCATTATAAAGCAGAAGCCCGCTTTCTAAGAGCCTTCCAGTACTGGGTTCTTATGGACATTTATGCCAATCCGCCTTTTGTTACGGAGAATGATGTTATAGGAAGTTTCATCCCAAAACAAATCCTGCGTAAAGATCTATTCACCTATATTGAAACTGAATTAAAAGCAATTGACGGAGACATGATTGCGCCTAAGGCAAACGAGTATGGCCGTGCAGACCAGGCTGCCGCATGGGCGCTGCTGGCACGTTTGTATTTAAATGCACAGGTTTATACCGGCACGGCAAGATATACGGACGCCATCACTTATTGCAATAAAATAATAACTGCCGGATATACACTACATCCTGATTATACTCAATTGACCCTGGCAGATAACAACCTGAACACTGACGAATTTATTTTCACTATCAATTATGACGGCACCTATACACAAGGGTATGGCGGCACCACCTTTTTAATACATGGTCCGGCTAACGTTCCGGCAAAGATCTCCGGTT
>CAXSIE010000117.1:10643-12578 GCA_964237295.1 uncultured Flavihumibacter sp.
TTGGGGCGGATTAAGACTTACACAAAACTTTATAAATCTTTTTGCAGATTACAGCGGCAATACCGATCATCGCGCCCTGTTTTATACAACCGGACAAAACCTGGTTATGAACGACCTTTACACGCGTTCCGATGGTTTCTCCAGTTTCAAATTCAGGAACGTGACCAGGTCTGGTGGACCTGCTCCTCATGCCGATCCTGCAAAGGATTTTTCCGATATTGATTTTCCTTTATTCCGCCTGGGGGAAATTTACCTGATATATGCAGAAGCAGTATCCCGCGGTGGCTCCGGAGGTGACGCTGCAACGGCACTTGGTTATATCAACAAGTTGCGTACAAGGGCTTATGGTAATGCCACAGGTAATATTACATCGGCACAATTAACTACCGATTTTATTTTAGATGAAAGAGGACGGGAACTGTATTACGAAGCTTTCCGGCGCACCGATCTTATCCGTTATGGGAAATTCACTACCAATGCATATTTATGGGCATGGAAAGGTGGGGTGAAAACAGGGGCCGCTGTTGCCGATAAATACAATCTTTTCCCTATGCCCTCCACTGATTTATCTTCTAACCCTAACCTGAAACAGAACCCGGGCTATTAATGCGGGTTGATTCACAACAATAAAAATATAGTGTATGAAAATATTTATCAAACCGCTTTTGCTGATGGTGATGCTTGTTGCGGTTTTAAATGCCTGTAAGAAAGACGAACAACAGGCAATTCTAAACCAGGGAAGCAGTGCACCTGTATTGTCTTTATCCAGTGCCACTTTAATATTAGACAGCGCGAATGCGGGCAGTAAAACAGCCATCAGTTTTAAAACACAGCCTGTAAACTTCGATGCGAAAGTAGTAGTAACATACACACTTCAGATAGATTCTATCAACGATAATTTTGTAAAACCCGTTAGTATTATTTTAGGAAGTGATCTTACAAAGTCATATACCGTTATGGACTTCAATGCGCTGGCAACTTCACTCGGACTGGCGCCTGCAGTTGCAGGAAAGATACATGCCAGGATAAAGGCGGACGTAAATCAAAGTAATGGTGTAGCTACCACCATTCCAACCGTTTACTCAACTATTATGGATATAACGGTAACGCCCTATTCAACCAAACCAATACCAAAATATGCAGTGCCTGACAGTTTGTATATTGTTGGTGATGCTACACCGGGTGGATGGGCTAATCCCGTGCCTGTTCCTGCCCAGCAGTTTACGAAGATCGATGATAATACTTTCGGTATTGTTGTTTCATTAATCGCCGGTAAGGCATACCTGCTGTTACCAAAAAACGGCGACTGGAGCCATAAATACGCAGTACCCGGAACGCCTGATCCTATGAGTGGTTCTTTTGTGCCTGATGCCAGCAATAATATTCCTGCCCCCCCGACAAGTGGAATCTACACTATCATTGTAGATTTTGTAAAAGCTACTTACACACTTACTGCAGGCAATACCTACAATGTTCCGGCTAATTTATATATTGTTGGTGACGCTACTGCAGGGGAATGGAGCAATCCTGTTCCGGTTCCATCTCAGCAATTTACTCAAACAGGTAACGGCGAATTTAACATCCGGATTCCATTGACTGCAGGAAAATCCTATGTATTTTTACCGCTTAATGGCGATTGGGGACACAAATTCGGTGGAAGCAGCAAAACAGGCGGAACGTTGCTTTTTGACAGCAGTGTACCCGGCACCAATACGCCGGCACCTGATGCTACCGGAACCTACAAGATTTACGTAAACTTTTTTAGTAAACAATATAAAGTAACGCAGTAGATTGTAACCGCAGAGGAAAGCCGGAGTATAAGAAGAGGTTACACAGAGAGAGGCCTCTCTCTGTGTAACCTCTTCTTATACTCCGGCTTTCCTTATATATTTGTTTTTTAATTTTTTTCTTTTAAAAATATAGAATTTCCTTAAT
>CAXSIE010000118.1:0-4492 GCA_964237295.1 uncultured Flavihumibacter sp.
GTTTCGGACAGAAAGTTTATGCAAAAATATATCGTTGGTGGGTTGGCAAAACGCTTAAAAACAAATTCCGGAAAGCTATTAAAATGTTGAGCTGGTTAAAGCCCGACAGACGCGTTACCCCTGCTGATTTTCCAGCAGGAATTTGGGATTATTTTCGTGAGAATTATGGTGAAAAATTTACCACTGCCGTTCAAAACGACCCGAATTATACACCCTATCTTGAAGAATACCTTATGAAGGATGAAAGAAAGTAACAGTATTTACATAACCAGAAAGTTGGGTCGTAATCATTTTTATCTGCTGATTATTTATGGGATCAGAACCTGCACCTGGTGATTTTTCCCTGCCTAAGGGTTTTCTGTAAATGATGATGGATTTACCTGTAGTGATGACATTATTAAGGGTTCTATATATTGAACTTAGATTAAATTCGTTCGGCATACCCCGCATTAATTACGTGGCATCGGGTGGGCATAACCGCAGTAAAATAAGGCATGGCAATCAACAAACTCATAGCCGCTGAAAATTAATAATTAACCACTAACAATTAACCATTACAATCAAATGGGCAGCAACAATGTGGAAACTGTGAGCATTGCATCGTTACAATCTTTGGCTTCATCAGCATCGTTTCAGTGTAATCATCCTCTTCGAATAGTAACTGCCACTACATTGTTCGACGGTCATGATGTAACCATCAATATGTTACGCCGTCTTTTGCAATCTTCAGGAGTAGAAGTTATTCATATAGGGCATAACCGGTCTTCAGAAGAAATAGTTACCTGCGCCATACAGGAGGATGCCCAGGCCATTGTTATCACATCCTGTCAGGGCGGGCATTTGGAATTTTTTAAGTACATGTATGATCTCTTGCAGGAACAAAAGGCATCGCATATAAAAATTTTCAGCGGCGGCGGCACCATACTTCCCGGTGAAAGAGATGCATTGCATCAGTATGGCATCACGCAGATCTATTCTCCGGATGATGCACATGAATTAGGTTTGAACGGAATGATTGAAAACCTGATAAGCAGGTGTAACATTCCTGTAATTACTATACCGGAAAACCTTCAGGCAATTACTCAAATAAAAAACACCAGGCTGTTGGCTTCAATGGCCACACTTGCAGAAAATAATCAGGACGCATTTGAAGGAATGCGTTCGAAGCTGGCTGTTCTATCAGGTAAAAAAAAGGTGCCGGTCTTAGGTATCACCGGTACCGGGGGCGCCGGTAAGTCTTCACTGATAGATGAACTAGTCGGGTATTTCATGATGCAATTTGAGAACAAACGGGTAGCGGTTATCTGTGTTGACCCTTCCCGTAAAAAAAGCGGTGGCGCTTTACTGTCTGATCGGATAAGAATCAATGTTGCCAGAAACCCGAACGTTACCATCAGGTCTGTCGCTTCAAGATCTGCTGATAATGATATTATGAAAGTTGTACAAAGAATGGCAGAAGTGTATAAAGCCGCGGCATTCGATCTCATCGTAATTGAAACGCCTGGAATAGGTCAATCAGACATGTACATCTCAGCCTACTCGGATATCAGTATGTATGTTATGACCAGTGAATTCGGAGCCCCTTCCCAACTGGAAAAAATAAACATGCTTGATTATGCTGACATAGTTGTGATGAACAAGTTCAGCAAAAATAATTCATTGGGCGCGCTGGAACAGGTAAGGCAACAGTATAAAATTAACCACTATGCAGGCGGGGAAGATTATGACCTTCCGGTGATTGCAACCAACGCTGCTGTTTTTAACGATGAGGGTGTGAAACGCTTGTACGGAGTACTGATCGAAAAAATAAGAAACAAAACCAACTGCTTAAATGAGCAGGGGAACGTATTGCCCGCAGGGCAGGAAATGGAGCTACAGATCATTCCTCCCTATCGCGCAGCATATCTGGATGAAATTGTAGAAACATTGAAGACTTATAACGCCGGGGTTGTAGAGCAGTCACGTGTGGCACGCCAGCTCTTTCAAGTAACTGGAACGAAGGCAATGTTGGTGGCTCAACCAATGAGTGATGACAACAAAGCCATGCTGTCGTGGATAGATTCAACCGAAAAAAACTTACGCAAACAACTACCTCCGGATACGCTTGAAATAATTGAAAACTGGAAAAGCCATATGGCTAAGTATCAGGAGCGCACCACTAAGTTTTTTTTAAACGGGAAAGAACATACTGAAGAACTGTTTTTCGAAACCCTCTCTCATATTAATATGTCAAAGGTTAGCCTGCCAAAATTTGAAGATTTTGGAGAGATAGTACGATGGAGCATGCAGGAAAATTTACCAGGATTCTTTCCCTTTACGGCGGGCGTGTTTCCATTCAGGCGGGAAGAAGAAGCTACCAGGCTCACTGCCGGAGAAGGAAGTGCGGAAAAAACAAACCGCCGTTTTCATTACCTTACCAAAAACATCAAAGCAAAGCGTCTTTCAACAGCTCATGACTCGGTTACCTTATATGGTTTCGATCCCGACTACAGACCGGACATATATGGAAAGATCGGAGGAACCGGCGTAAGTGTATCACATTTGGATGATGCTAAAATTTTATACGCAGGCTTTAATCTTGCTGATTCTTTTACTTCCGTTAATCTTACCATCAATGGCCCCTCAGCAATAATACTGGCTTTCTTCATGCATGCTGCCATAGACCAGCAATGTGAAGTGTACATCCGTAAAAATGGATTAACGGAAACAATACAGCAAAAAATTAAAGAAAAATTTGCTTCTAAAAATTTACCTGTGCCGTCCCTCCACCGTGACATAAATGATGTTGAAGAAGCACTTGGATTGTTACTGCTTGGAGTAAGCGGTGAAGAAGTATTGCCAAAAAATATTTATGAGCAGATAAAAAGCGATACTCTTAAGAAAGTCCGTGGAACGGTGCAAAGTGACATTTTAAAAGAAGACCAGGCACAGAATACCTGTATTTTCTCCACATCCTTTTCTTTAAAAATGATGGCGGACATACAGGAATATTTTATTGCCAGGCAGGTAAAACATTTTTACTCCGTTTCCGTCTCCGGCTATCATATTGCAGAAGCCGGCGCCAACCCTATTACCCAGATTGCCTTTACATTGGCAAACGGATTTACCTACATAGAATACTACTTATCAAGAGGAATGAAGATAGATGAATTTGTTCCTCATTTCTCTTTCTTCTTTTCTAACGGCATGGATCCTGAATATGTAGTGCTGGGACGGGTATGCCGCAGGATATGGGCAAAGGTGCTTAAACATAAGTATCATGCAAATGAACGGTCTCAAAAATTAAAATACCATATACAAACTTCAGGAAGATCCCTTCAACCGCAGGAGATAGATTTCAATGACATCAGAACTACGCTACAGGCATTAAATGCCATTTACGATAATTGTAATTCCCTTCACACAAATGCCAGTGATGAAGCGCTTTCCCTGCCGACGGAAAAAACGGTGCGTAAGGCGCTTGCCATACAAAAAATTATAAATAAGGAAATGGGACTTTCAAAAAATCAAAATGCTTTGCAGGGATCATTTATTGTAGAGGAGCTTACCAACCTGGTTGAAGAAGCCGTGATACGGGAACTGCATCAACTGGCACGCCATGGCGGTGTACTGTCATCGATGGAATCAACCTACCAGCGTTCTAAAATACAGGAACAGTCTATGTATTATGAAACCTTAAAGCATAATGGCAGCCTGCCTATCGTTGGAGTGAATACTTTCAGAAATGAAAATGGCTCTCCTACTGAAATTCACACTGATATCGTTCGCATAAACCGCCGGGAACGCAACGCCATTATTGAAGCAAATCTTGCGGTACGGGAAAGAAATAAGCAGGAATCCATGATAGCCTTAGAACAGTTGCAACAAGCAGTGCAAGGCAATCACAATATTTTCGAATGCCTGATGGAAGTAAGTAAATATTGTACTTTAGGCCAGATGACAGCTACCCTCGCAAACACCGGTGGGGCCTATAGGAGGAATTTGTAATGTTACATGGTACCTCTCGGCCATTAGAACAATTTATAAACCAGGAAGTAAAAGCCGGGGATAAAAAATCACTTACAAGATTTAGCTACTACTGTTAAGTTAAGTATGAAATGACCACTATTTTGCTATCAGCTATTAGCAGTCAGCTATCAGCTATCAGGAGGAAACGTATCAGGTAATAATACTTTTATAGATCACCATCAATTTATTGTTGACAGGAGATGAAATTAGTCCTCTGACTAATTAAATTAAAAATATACGTGGCGATTACCCTGTAAGTGGATCATTTGAAATAATTTCATCTTAAATACATGCTTATGAAGTCTCGCCAACCTGTTTTATTATCTCTTTTATTGATATTTACATCTGCTTTTCACTTGCATGCCCAGGACGACAACACTTACAAAACGCCGCCTAAGGAAATTGAAGAGCTGGTGCTTGCCACACCAACACCTAATGTTGATATAGACAGAAAGGCATCCTGGATGATTATTATGGAAAGGTC
>CAXSIE010000118.1:4502-12289 GCA_964237295.1 uncultured Flavihumibacter sp.
ATTGAAGAATTAGCAGAACCTGAACTGCGCATTGCAGGACTGCGTATCGATCCAAATAATTCCGGACCAAGCAGGGGCCCGCATTTTATCAGCCTTCAACTTAAAAATATACAAACAAAAGCGTTGGTTGATATTAAAGACCTGCCGAAGAACATGCAGGCTGGCAACATTCAATGGAGCCCCGATGAAACACAGTTTGCGTTTACCAATACAACCCCAACCGGTATCGACCTGTACAGAGTGGTTATTTCAGACAAAAAAGCTTACAAAGTAAACAAGGCGTCACTTAATATGGTGCTGGGCGGTATGGTTGCCTGGCTGGGTAATAACATGCTTTTATATAAAGCTGTAGTCAACGATCCAAAAAAATCACCTCCAAAACCACTGGCTCCTACGGGTCCTAATATCCAGGAATCAAAAGGAAAATCAGGCGCCTCAAGAACTTATGAAGACCTGATAAAAACGCCTTACGATGAAACCCTGTTTGAATTTTATGCTACCTCACAGATAGTAAAGAATGATTTTATCAGCGAAGTGAATGTTGGGCCTCCTGGTATTTACAGCCGGATAAGCACTTCACCCGATCGCAATTATTTACTGGTACATAAATTAAACAAACCTTTCTCTTACCTGGTTACTTCAAACGGTTTTCCCACTACCATTGAAGTGATGACTATCAACGGAGAATTGAAAAAAGTGCTTGCCAATAATCCTTCCAGCGAAGGCAATCCGATCGGTTTCGACGATGCTTCCCCTTATCCGAGGGATTTCGGCTGGAGAACAGACGAACCGGCGACGATCTATTATGTACAGGCGCTCGACAAAGGGTTTGGCCGGTCCAAAGCTCCATACAGAGATGCATTATACACTTCTGCACCGGATGACAAGAGCACTCCGAAAGAACTGTTCAAAACCAGGATGCGCTTTAATAATATCATCTGGGGTAATGATCAACTGGCCCTGGTTTCTGAAAACATGAGCGCAACGCGTCGGGTAAGGATTAATACATTCAATCCTTCTTCCGGCCTACTTGATTCATTGTTTGAAAGAAGCAGCAACGATGCATACAGTAATATTGGAATACCGGTAACTGTTAAAAACAAGTTCGATAAAAATGTATTGTATACTACAGCCGATAATACCCGGATATTACTCACATCCGAAGGGGCCTCTCCGGAAGGATCAATGCCTTTTATTCAATTGTACAATGTAAAAGAGAAGAAAGGAAAAATATTATGGAGATGCCAGGCGCCTTATTATGAAACGGTAGAAGATGTTATTGATCCGGAGAAGATGATCTTCATTACTTCACGGCAAAGTCAGACTGAAGTTCCTAATTATTACCTTCGCAACCTTTCCAAAAAGACCCTGACAGGCACTCCTCTTACTGATTTCAAAAATCCTTATCCTCAGTTGGAAGGCGTAAAAAAACAAAAAATATCTTACAAAAGAGAAGATGGTATTGATCTGACAGCAGACCTGTACCTGCCTAAGAATTATAATGCCCAGAAAGACGGGTCGCTTCCTGTGCTCATCTGGGCATACCCGAGAGAATACAAAAGCGCCTCGGATGCTGCCCAGGTAAGAGGATCCAAATACACGTTCACGCGCATCAATTATGGTTCACCCATTTTCTGGGTTACGCAGGGCTATGCTGTAATGGACAATGCTGAAATGCCCATCGTAGGCGAAGGAGGCCAGGAACCTAACGATAATTTTATTCCTCAGTTATACCTCAATGCGCATGCCGCCATACAGGCAGTGGCTAAGATGGGCGTTGGTGACAGCAATCGCGTAGCAGTAGGCGGACATTCCTACGGTGCATTTATGACTGCAAACCTGCTGGCACACACCCACCTATTTAAAGCGGGCATAGCACGAAGCGGTGCTTATAACAGAACTCTTACACCCTTCGGCTTTCAGGCTGAGGAAAGAACTTATTGGGAGGCACCGGATGTGTATTTTAAAATGAGTCCGTTCAGTTATGCCGACAGTATTAAAACACCGTTATTAATGATCCATGGTGAAGCAGATGACAATCCGGGCACCTTCCCCATTCAAAGCGAGCGCTTGTTCAACGCAGTGAAAGGCCATGGCGGTACCGTAAGGTTAGTCTACCTCCCCTACGAAGCGCATGGCTATGCCGCTAAAGAAAATATCCTTCATATGCTATGGGAGCAAAACACCTGGCTTGATAAGTATGTAAAAAATGCCAAAGTAAACACTGCTGCAGACGATAAAGATAAAAGGGCGTTTTGATAATAAGGAAATCGTTTAGTGTGTGATACGGTATAGTAAACTAAAATATTTAACCTATAATAGAAAATGGCCAGTAAAGAACTATTAGAATTTGCAGGTTATGTCAGAGAACATGTAGGAGTTTCAGATTCAAATGAGGCGCCGCTTCAGGGAATACTTGATGCTTACGGATTAACAGGTGCGGAGAGAGATACAATGATACAGGAACTTCATAATATTGGTGCTGTTAAAGCTATGCATATTGATGCTCCTTTGCTGATTGACAAACTGCCTCGTTCATAGCTTATAGACAGGTTGATTTTTAGCCGGTATTAGCGTTATAACGAAGACCTGAGCAGTTGCATCATATAAACATTTACTTCCCACTGGTCATAAATGGGTTTATTGGTATAAGGAAGGTGCTGTAAGTAAGGGAACGGTCCAAACTCTGTAGTAACAGTTGTTTGAAGTCCCGCCAATTCATTTTTACTTACGATCCTGCTCCACCAGGCAAGATGCCTTTCTACTGCATCTTTCCATTCATCAGCCCGTGGATCCATAACCTGGGGGCCTTCCGTAAAGCCTATACGTGAATGAATATGTCGGGTGTGTTCTATGGCAAGGCTTACTGCTTCCTGCTGGTCTTCGAGGAAGCTTTCTGCTACGCAGCACCAGTGCGAAATATCGAGGCATAATTCAAGGGAAGGTATTCTTTTCAGATAATCCATGGTTATGTGCGGTGCAAAACTGAATTTACCGCGATGGGTTTCATGGATAACCGGAACTGTTGTTGCTAACGAAACCTGTTTGGCGGCATTTATTATAGCTGCATTTTGCTCGAACGAATAATAATCCTTGCCTGTTTGTGAATTAATAAAAAGGGGCGCTCCCCCGGCAAGGTTATAGAGCCGTTTTTGATAATTGGCCAGGTGGGTGTCGAAATCTTTGTCCACTGTTTCCCAATGCTGTGCTATAAACTTCAATCCGTTTGATTTGATTGCAAGTAGGATGTCTTCCCGTTTGTTTTTATCAAGCGGAAGGCTCATTTCGATGCCGTCGTATCCGGCATCTTTTGCTTTACGTAAAAATGTTTCGAAAGGCAACGATTCACTTCCCCAAAGCGGACAGAAAAATACCAACTTATTCATTTGAGAGCGGGTGGTTTAAATTATGATCATGAAAAAGCCTTTCTTTAGGAGAAGATTTTATGTTACATGAAAATTTACATCTTTTCATAATTTATTATCATTACAAGGTCCTCTTTTCCGGTTTGCGTTAATCCGTGCGAACTGCCGGGAAAGGTTAATATGGCATCGCCTCCGTTTACGAGAAATGTTTTTCCGTTCATTTTCATTTCACCAGTGCCGCTTATGATGTAATATATTTCGTTTTCTGTTTGAGGATGGTACCCTATTGCAGCGCCGGGATGTAAGATCCTTTTCCTGAACACGAGCCTGCAGCTGGTAGCTTTAGAAAAAAAATTGAATGCGGTGGTATTGCCGCCACCGTCATGCGGTCCCGGCTGCTTTGAAGCAAGATCTTTTTCATGATCGAGGATATATCCCTCCTCCATAACTTTTTTGGCAAAGGCGGAGGGAACAAGTGAAGCCGCAAAAAGAAATATAATGGCGGCGATTGCTGTAAGAACTTTTTTCTTCATTGCTCGGTTTTAAGGTCTGTTAAAAAAGAAATCATTTTAAGCTGCCGGTCTTAACTCCGGTTAATTTTTTGTTGCTGTCTACAATGGCCTTATAAGGACCATATTTGTGCTGCTCTTCAGAAAAATGATCCTTGTAAGGTCCAAAGGGATGGTCCATGGGTTTGGTTGAAATATCAGGCCAATCGGCGGTAAATGTTTTATGATCCCGGGGTTGTGAATTCACATAAGCGGCAATGTCCCAGGCCTGTTCGCGGGTAAGCTGCGGCGCTTTATATGTTGATCCGAGCGGCATGTTATTTTTAATAAATCCGGCAAGTTTAGAAAGCCGGAACATGCCCGCACTTACGTTATAACTATTCGGCCCCCATAAAGGCGGATTAAGATAACCGGACGAATCAGGCGCGATCATACCCGCTCCATCTGGTCCATGGCAGGCGGTACAATTCTTCGTAAATAGTATCCTTCCCTTTACAGAGTCAGCCGGCCTTTCGAGGAATTCAAGCTGCTGCGTGCCTGCTCCGGCAGGTTTAGAATTTTCCTTTACATTACTTCCAATCCATTTAATATAAGCTACCATAGCCTGCATTTCTTTACTTTCAAATGCCAGCTTCTTTCCGTTAAGACTTCTCTCCATACAATCATTCACCCTCAGCTCTACAGATTCAACCTTGCCCCTGCGGGCAGCAAATCGCGGATAGGTTGCCGCTACGGTTAAGAAACTATTTGCATACAACTGACGGCCTGCATTTAAATGACAGTTCTGACAGTTCATTCCGTTTGTCAGGGCTGCTACCGTACCTTTAGGTCCTAAGTAATTAGCCGTATGTACAATCAGTTCCCTGCCGTATTTAATCAATGCACCTGCTGAAGTGCGGGGAATCAGCGATTCATTCGGGAACATCAGGCTGGTGCTGCTATCAACATTTTTGGAATTATCCGGTAAAACTTTTGCTTCTTTATTCTGACATGATACCGCCGTAAAAAAAATAGCACTTATTATCAGCAGGACATCAAACCAAAATACTATTAAGCTTTTCAAAGATGTCAATTTAAAAATACATGTGTGGAATGCTTATCTTGTTATCGTTACTCAATCACTACTTTTTTCAAAACATATCCTTTAAGCTGGTAATTGGTTAATACGGTTTGTGCAGACAAGGCCACTTTCATCCAGGGAAGCATTTCTTCTTTTTCAACTTTGAAAAAAGACATGGCCTGTCCGCATGCAATAAATTTTGCTCCTGCATTCAACAGTTCATTATACACCGCAATGTTGGGATTATCTACATTATATTTTTTCCTGTAAACTTCATTATTGTAAAACGATCTTAAAATCGGCCCGTGTGCAACAATGATCAGATCGATATTTTTTTTCGGAATGCCCGCCTGAACGTGAATGTTAATCAGCCTGCCAATCTCGGCTATCGCATCATTTATATTAGCCGCAGCCGAATCTTTAAAGCCGGTTGTAACTTCCATTAAAAGTTTATAACGCATATTCACATCAGGCTTTTCATCTATGTTATCTACAGGAATCACTCCAGACCAGGTGCTGCCTTTTATAAGCGGATATACTGCTTTTGAGGTAAATTCTTTTTCCATAGCACTGGCTTCCGGCTTGCCGGCGGCTTTAACCAAACGAGTTGATGCAGTATCCTTATCCCTGACTGAGGTTTGTGCACCTGACACAAATGCCAGGGCTAATAGTATTAACATTAAAAGTGAACTTTTCATGGAGAGTTTTGGGTATAAGATAATAAAAGAGTTTAATAAATCCAATTTTCTAAAATAACCATCAGGCTAACCGGCAGTTGTATAAAGCCATCTGTTCAGCAATTATTCATAATAATTGGTATAGCTGTCAGGGTTGAAATAACACAGCCGCTTACATCCTAAATCTTAAAACTAATCAGTAACCTGAAAGCCAGCATACTGATAAGATCATTTATAACACGGAAAGCGTATATGTTTTTCCCTTTTCAGTACTTAAATTTGTTACATAACCATGTGCATCGGCAATGGATTTTATAGTAGCACCCTGCACTTTTATCGGAACGGCTGTTCTTATTTTGCACATTCCGCCCGATAGAGCAATAATCTCCGAATGTGTTATCACTTTATTTTTCCAAACTATTGACACTTCAAAATTTCCCCTTGCTTTCAATCCTTTTACGGCGCCTTCTTTCCATGCATCAGGAAGCGCAGGCAGCAGGGCGATCTCATTGTTATGGCTCTGCAGCAGCATTTCTGTCATGCCTGCTATAGCTCCAAAATTTCCATCTATCTGGAAAGGCGGATGTGCATCAAAAAGATTTACATAAGATCCACCCCCGTTTGCATAGTTGGTTCCTGTTTGACCTGTAAGATGCAGTAAAGTTCTTATCATAGTATAAGCATGATTACCATCCAGCAACCGCGCCCAGAAATTAATTTTCCATGCAAGGCTCCAGCCTGTTCCGGCGTCGCCTCTCAGTTCAAGTGTTCTTTTGGATGCGGCGGCAAATTCGGGTGTGCTGACAGGTGAGATTTGTCTTCCGGGATACAACCCAAACAGGTGTGATACATGGCGGTGATGCGGATCGGTATCTTCCCAGTCTTTATACCATTCCTGCAAATTTCCTTTTTTCCCTATATGCAGGGGAAAGAGTTTGTTTCTTTTTGCTATGATCATATTACGGTAAGCTTCATCCTCGTTCAGCTCTTTCGATGCATCTATAAGATTGGTAAAAAGGTCCCAGATAATTGACATATCCATGGTGGTGGCAACAGATACACTGCCCTTTTTACCCTTGTCATCAATGAAGGTGTTTTCAGGTGAAACGGAAGGCGCCGTTACCAGAAAACCGTTCTTATCTTCTACCAACCAATCCATGCAGAATGCGGCTGCTCCTTTCATCAATGGATAAGCTGTTTCTTTAAGAAACTTTTTATCTTTTGTAAATACATAATGGGTCCATAAATGCTGCGAAAGCCAGGGTGAACCCATCGTCCAGTTGGCCCAGGTCGGATCACCTTTTCCCAAATCTCCTACCGGATTGGAAAGCGCCCATAGGTCGCTGTTATGATGAACCGCCCATCCGCCGGCATGGTAAAATTCCCTGGCAGTTACGGCGCCTGTAACGGAAGCATTTTTTATAAATTCCATAAACGGAAGGTGCATTTCAGACAGGTTCACTGTTTCAGCGGGCCAGTAATTCATTTGCACGTTTATATTAGTGGTATAATTGGCGCTCCAGGGCGGTCGCAATTCTTTGTTCCAGATACCCTGCAAATTAGCCGGAAGTCCACCGGGACGGGAACATGAAATAAGCAGGTACCGGCCATACTGAAAATACATTGTTTCCAATGAAGGATCGGATGCACCTTCCGTATAACCCAGCAGGCGTTCATCTGTAGGCAGGTCAGCGTTGCTGTTATTTGCCGGGGAAGACAGTTTGAAGGATACGCGGTTGAAGTAAGTATGATAATCTGCCAGGTGGGCTTTCAACAACACCGGCCAGTTTTTTTCAACAGCCTGATCCAGGTGCTGCCTTACTATTTTATTTTCATCTTTACCCTGCGAATCGGGGCATTTGTCGAAGCCGAACAGGATTACTTCAGACGCATTTTTTACGGTGATGCCACTGGTATCAGAATTTATGGAGCCCCCGGAGCTTACGGCTTTTAACCTCATTTCGAAACGCATGCCCCTGCATCCGGCCGTATCATTTTGTATAACCGGGTTATCGCTGCGGATATAGCTGGGTTCAATATGAGAAGCTGCTTTTCCTTTTACCGATAGCCCGCTGTTATCTATGACCGATTTTTGGTAGGTAAGAAGACCCCTTATACCCGCCTTGAAATTTAAACTTCCCTCCTTGCCTGCTGTAAACCGTACAATGATAACCTG
>CAXSIE010000119.1:0-947 GCA_964237295.1 uncultured Flavihumibacter sp.
TAGTCTGTTATGTCATTAAGATTCACATACCGCCGGTAAACATTATTTATTCGAGAAAATCACCAACTATTTTTCAGTACGTTACCATTTTTGTCGGACAACAGTGAAATTTTTAATATTTCCAATTTTCAGATGCAGCGTTTTTCTATCATTAATTGCCTCTACATCAAAACGAAAATTGCCGGTTAAAAATGGGATATCTCAAGAGTTTTAATAGTAGAAATCGAAAAGAGGTAAATGCAAGTTAATTTTTTCTTAAAAAAAATTTTTGGCTTGTCTCATTTTATTTGTAACATTGATATCAATAATGGAAGTGATTGTATGCTGGAACTAAGAAAACTTGAATCAGATGTAAATAAAGTGCAGCTGTAAAGAAAGATGCAATTTTTAGTTTAATCATGGCAATTTTTTCTGTTCTTACTTTTTGAAATAATTGTGATAAATTCAATACTAATACTACTTTAGTATTCTCTAACGAACCATCAATTCCACTGCTGCTATGCCAAATCAATCTTCAAATTTTTTGACTGCCTCTTATATATCCTATTACAGGAACTGTTTTCTTATATTTTGTAGTGGAAAGAAAGAGAATAAAGACTATGATTAGAAAGGTTCTACTGTAAAGTCTCTCGCTTTGATACTATAATTTATAAAAAAAGGATTGCTAACAATCAGTTTTGTTGTTAGAAATCAAAATTTAGACAGTTTTTGTTAATCATTATTAACAATAGAATACAATTTTTCAAAGATAAACAGTATAAAGACGAAAACTGTCATAAGTAACAAAATCTCTTTTCATGATAAAAAAACCGATGATGTTAGCAGCATCATCGGCAGGAAATTAAATTCTGTCGTTAAACAACTTTAATCATTCTCAATGAAACCAAAAACTATGCTTTTGTTTGCCTTGCATTCTCCTAAACTCGAGTTTGCAAGTAGTAAGAAAA
>CAXSIE010000119.1:957-12277 GCA_964237295.1 uncultured Flavihumibacter sp.
CGGGTTGATTTTTAAGCTAATTGTTGTGCTCCTGCTTTTTAATGCACAATTGAATGCACAAACTTCTTCTGGCCCAATACGAGGAAGGGTTCTAAGTGCTGAAGGCACACCGTTGCAAGGAGTATCTGTATTACTAGCAGGAACAAAAACTGGTAGTACAACTGACGCTGAAGGACGATTTTCGATCAACGTTCCTGGTACCCGGAAAGTTACGCTTGAAATTTCCATTGTTGGGTTTGTCACAAAAACTATAACTCCTGGCAGCCAAACCGATATCACTGTTACCCTTGAAAAATCGGTTGCAGGGTTAGATGATGTAATAGTAATTGGATACGGAACCGCAAAGAAAAAGGATATTACCGGATCGGTAAGTAATATTTCATCTAAAAGGCTCGTGGATAAACCTGTGGTTAATCTCGGGCAGGCTTTAGAGAATAAGGTAGCAGGCGTGCAGGTTATCTCAAACGGCGCTGGTGTTCCTGGAAGCCAGCCAATGGTTCGTATCAGGGGAACGAACTCTATTAACTCCAGCAATGAGCCGCTATATGTGGTTGATGGTGTTGTAGGGGTGGGTAACCCTTTATCAACTTTGAATCCAAATGATATATTGTCGCTTGATGTTTTGAAAGATGCATCCGCTACAGCTATTTATGGCGCCCGGGGTGCCAATGGTGTTATTATTATTTCTACCAAACGCGGCAAATCCGGTAAGCCTCAGCTTGATTACAATGGTTCGGCTTCATACGGTGTTATGCAAAGGCATCTTTATACTATGACTTCTGACCAGCTTATGTACACTTATGTGCAGGCCATGGCGAATGGCAATAAGTATGGAACAGTTAACCCAGGTAAAGATTTCCGCCCAACTGGCTCCGGTACTTCGTTCTCCGAAATGCCTGCCTTGTTCAAAAAAGTTCCGGCGGGCAGTTATGTAATACCTTTAATTGGTAAGGATGGCAATTATTATGCGCCGATATACAATACAAATTGGGAAAGTTTAATTTTTAAGCCTTCCGTTTCAACCGATCAGAGTATTGCTATACGTGGCGGTAATGAAAATGCGAAATATTCCATGTCGCTCGGATATACCGACCAGAACGGCTTAATGCAGCAATCATTCTTCAGGCGCTACACCGCTAGGATTACCAGTGACATTAAGGTTTTGAAATGGCTCAATGTAAGTACTTCCCTTAGCTTTATTAAAAGCAAGCAGACAAATAGAGATGGCGACATCCCCCGTTCTACCGCAGAGGTATGGCCCATTTTGCCAGTCAAATACCCTACTGATGCTAATCAACTCATTGGTAATACCTATGTGGGTGGCCGTTGGGGAACTAACCAGGACTTTAACGTAGGTGAGCAATGGTTCAACGTTCTTTACAGAAGACAGGAAAATATTGGATTTAATAATATCGGCCAGGTTACCGGTAGTTTTACCACTACGGCTGACATCACTAAAGACCTGACCTTTAAAAGTGATTTCTCTATAGATTACAATGCATATAAGCAAGACCAATACAGTGGTCAGTTATATGGAAGTACTGGTAGTGCATTTGTTAATACTCAACAAAATTTGTATTGGCAGAACGAGAATTATTTTAATTATAATAAACGAATTGGTAACGACCACAATATAGCCGCTGTTTTAGGGCTTTCATGGTCTCAGTTCAGTTATCAAAATAATGGTGCAAGTAATTCCATATTTCTATCCGATTTCTACGGATATTCTAACCTTGGCGCAGGGGCGGCAGTTAGACCTGGTGTTAGCAGTTCCAATGGATCAAACGCTTTAAATTCTTATTTCGGCAGGATTAATTACAGTTATAAAGACAAGTATTTACTCACTTTAACAGGCCGAGAAGACGGCTCATCTAAATTTGGCAGCAACAATAAATATGGCTTCTTTCCATCAGCAGGGGTTGCCTGGAGAGTATCCCAGGAAAATTTTATGAAAGATGTGACTGCCGTATCTAATCTTAAATTACGGGGAAGCTGGGGCCGCACCGGTAACCAGGAAATAGGAAGTTATGTAACCCAGTCATATATTTCAACCGCCAATGTTGTATTGGGTGGTAGTTCTTTTACCGGGCTTTACCCCAGTTCAGTAGCTAACAATGACCTTAAATGGGAATCAACAGAACAATATGATGCTGGTGTCGAATTTGGACTATTACACGACAGGATCAATATAGGTTTTGATTATTATCATAAGCTCACAAGCAACATGCTGCTCCAGGTACCACTTCCATTTTCAATGACATCAGGTACCGTAACACAGAACTATGGCAAGGCTCAGAATGCCGGATACGAGTTTACCTTAAATACCCGGAATGTTGAAACTAAAAATTTCTCATGGACTTCTACTATAACTGCTACTAATAATGTAAATAAAGTGGTTCAACTTGGCCCTACCGGAGCGCCCATCTATGCTGAGACAGGTGCAGGTAATGGTACCTCAGCATTGATTATCGGCCAGCCTATTGGTTCATTTTTTGGCCTAACACGTTTAGGTGTTTATAGCACCGAGGAAACCTCTTTAGCTGCGCGTTATGGCCTAAAGCCCGGTGACCTTAAGTACTTAGACAGAAATAATGATGGTAAGATCGATTTACTTACAGATGGTGCTGTTATGGGAAATGCATTCCCTCATTGGCTCATTGGCTTTAATAACAGCTTTACTTATAAGAGTTTCGATGTAGGGGTTGATATCCAGATTGTGCAAGGCGTAAGTAAGGCGTTTGTTCATGAATCTGCTGAAGATCGGCAATTAGTTTCCGGTGGTTTAAACTCCAGCCTTGATGCATGGCGCCCTGATCATCAAAATACCCAGATTGCTCAGTTTCGGCCAGGAAATGGGGGTGCTTACTACCAGTCTTACCCTGATACGCATGAAATATACGATGCTTCTTTTATCAGGGGTGCTAACGCAGTTATCGGATATACATTAGGTGATAGGACCGTTCAAAAATGGGGGTTGTCAAGATTCAGGATGTACCTGGGTGTTCAGAACTTCTTTTTGAGAACTAAAGCTGCAGGATATGATCCTGAAGGAAGCTCATTGGATAAACAATTTTCGCTGGTTCCTAATACTGATAAATACCAGTATCCTGTTCCCACAGTGTTTTCATTGGGAGTTAACATAAGTTTTTAAAATGTTAAAGTATTAAAATATGCAAACTAATTTCAAAAAATATAAAAGAGCCGTTACATATCTTCTGTTGTTCTCGGCTATTGCTTTTGTGCTTGGAAGTTGTAAAAAATTCTTGAAGGAGACTCCCACGGCGCAACTTACATCTGATTATAGTTTTTCATCAGCATCTGAAGGTGCGGCTTTAGTAACCGGAACATACAGGTCTATGGCCCTTTATACCGGCGGTGCAGGAGATTACGGTAATTTTTTACCTTGTACCGTTGAATATCCTACCGGTAAAGTGTACACAACTGATGCGCATCCGCAGTTTTTTAAATTCCAAACTAACCAGGTTTCCGGCGGTACACTTTCTGATTACGATAATTTCTGGAATAATGAGTACCAGGGTGTAAGAGATTGTAACCTGGCGCTTTCAAAAATAAGCGGTATCACAGATTGGACTGCAGCCCAGCAATCTGCTGCATTGGGAGAGGTCAGAACCCTTCGTGCCTTTTATTATTTCATGTTAGTACGTTATTTCGGAGACCTTGTAATGGATACATCGGTTCTTAAAAGCGTTGCCGATGCGCAACAGCCGCGTGTTTCACTCAAAAATATTTATGATCAGGTAATTATTCCTGACCTGGAATACGCAGTTAATACCAGTTCCTTAGTTGATGCACCATCAGGCAATGGTAGAATAACAAAGTTTATTTCAAGGGCTATTCTGGCAGATGTTTACCTTACCTGTGCTGGTTACCCTTACCAGGAAGTGGCAACAGCTCCTGAAAAAAACTGGTGTACGGGGGGACTATTCGCTCAAACTGGCTACCCTATAAATACCTCAAGTGCTAAAGATTTTTTGCTGAAAGCACAGACGCAGTTAAACGCTTTGTATGGAAAATATGCTTTAGGAACTTATGGTGATCTGCACACACCTGCTAAAATGAATAATACCGGAGAGGCGATATTTCAGGCGCAGTATTTAGGAGGCGTTAGTGATATGGCAGGATTAGTGCAGAGTACACTTCCCACTCAAAGCCATATTTTCCAGGCTGGAGATGAGTACGGTACTGATATACCAACTTCAGGATACATTGCTTCCTACAATCCTGCTGATAAACGCCTCCAGGACCACCAGATGTTTTTTTATTCGGACAACTATGCCAAAAAGTTCGATCCCAACCAGGGGCCTGCAGATAAGTTTTCACAGGGTTTTGTTTATAAATATTATGATTCTGCAGCAGTTAAAAGCGGGACCGGAATTAATTTAAACTATACCTTTTACAGGTATGCAGACATTTTACTTATGCTTACAGAAGTAAACTGGGCATTAAAGCAAGTAGGAACTGGTGTTTCCGACAATGATATTACCAAAGGGATCAACGCAGTTAGGCAGAGGGCACTTCTACCTGACTATCTTGCCTCTGATATAAATCTAAAATCTATTATGAGCGAACGTGCTTATGAATTGATATTGGAAAATAAGATGTTATGGGACCAGCGCCGTACCCGGATGTGCCTTGTAGATGGATTTGGTTCATTCGCTGCAATTCAAAATTTTTTCGGCCACCAGCCTACCGGATTCAGTTTCGCATTTTCTGCCATGAATTTGTTATGTCCTATTTCACAGCGTGAAATAGCCACTAATGCAAAATGTTTACAGAATTTCAACTTTTTGCCTAAACAAACTGGGCAGTAAAAATACGACGCACGCAATTCTTAAATAATTTATATATACAAAATGAAAAATAAGAGCTCATTTATATTAATATGTTCGCTTGCCTTAATAGCGGCTAGTTGTTCTAAACAGCCATATTATGATGTTCCGGATGTAGTTAATGGTGTGGCGGCCATTACTGGTATCTCAACTGCTACCTCCGGTGGGATTTCTACTCTGGATAACAATTTTACTGTAAACGTATCCTTGCCTAACGCCAAATCAGGGGATATTATGATAGTTGAATTGCTTAAGCAACAAATCCCGTCGGGATCTACTTCTGCACAATTGCTTCCTTTACCAGGCACACAGCAAAGCATTACGGTGTCGAGCAGTTTAACGGCTTCTGTTACTTATACAAAAGCCCAGGCCCTGATGGTCAACGTGGGAGATAACGTGTTTGTTAGCTGGGCCGGAAAAACGGAATCAGCCTCCCTTGTAGTTACTTTGACTGCGGCTACATCAGTTACCGGACCGGAAAATAACGGTAATTCTGTTAAGTTAATTCGTGGTGCGGGTACCGCTTATTTCGATATTACCGTGTCGCCTAGGTCAGCAGCTTACACTGGTAATGTTGTTGTACAAAGAAAGAATGGTCTCAATGAACCATGGAAAAGTGTTGGTTCGTTTGCCGCAGTATCACAAGTTCCTGTTTCCGGTGATGACTTTGCAGTAGGTAAAGATACTATGTACTATAATTTCGTAGCTACATCTGGTTCTAATACGGATAATGTTACTGTTGTGGTTGTAGATAATGATCCTTATTTTTTTCTTAAAAAATCAGGAACTATGGCTATAGGATCTACGGATGGTTTAAACCTCCTGGTAAATGGAGCATTATCTGCCACTAACGCTAATGCAATCCTCGCAGTTGATGCTGGTACTTTGATGATGCATGGCGGTGTGAATTGGGGTGTTGGTGGAAAAAGTATTTCCTTTGTTCCTTCAACCCTGGCGAATTATGCCACTAATAGCCCCACTAGTGCTATGGCCGCATATCTGGCAGGAACCCCAGCTGCAACAGCTAATCCGTCTTCTGGAGAAGGTGTTTACGTTTTCAAGATTGTCAACGGTCCTAACCCAACAGACGTTTTTTATGGTATTTTAAAAGTCATAAGTATTGTCCCTAATGTTTCAGTCAGTTATGAGTATAGAATTGGCAGTACATATGTACAACTCTCTTCTATTAAATGATGAACCAGTCTTCATCAAATACTCAATCCACTTTTAAAAGTATCAATTTAACGCTAAGTGGGAAAAATGCAAATGTAGAAACGAGTAAACCAGAATAACTGGATAGCAATACCAGGTAGTTCAAATAATGATATTGAATGATTACTTTAAGAAAGGAAACACAAGGCTCCAATTCCGGCTTTTATTTTCATACAGCATATCATGATGTAGGTTTTCCTCATAAGAGTTTTGAAGTGAAGGTCAATAATTCACATACAGATTGGAAAAGAACCGCAGGATTGTACGATATCGTAGATACCCGTGATGTTAATGTAAAGGACAATGAATGGTTTGCAAGCAGATAGACACGGATTAAACATAGCTAAGCAATATGGTTGTGAAGCAATAATTGGTGGACAATTAGATGTAAAACTCATTATTGGTGGCGTTTGGCCTATTTTAGAATGGCAAACTGCCTTCTAAAAAATGCATCGGGGAGGTAGTCAAAAGTATACTCAAGCCAGATTAAGGCTTACATTCTTTGTAACAAAATGAATGATTGCTACATCACCGAATGTAGAAGTGTTAGCATAAGCAAAAGATGCATGTAATGCGTTTACGAAGCAAAGTAATTATTGTTACCTGAAGCTGTACCGGAATTCGAATAGTGAATGCAATCCGCTGTGTCGCAAAAGGGGCAAGGGTTGTCATTACAGGATTGGAGAATGATCTTGATCAGGCTGTTTTAGAAGAATTGGAAAATGGAAAAGCAGTTTTGGATATAGAGATATTACTACTGAAGGAGCGGCGGAATAATTAGTAAACCTTGCAGTTCAAAGCTTTGGAAAGCTAGATGCCGTTGTAAAACGTTGCCTCATCAAATCTTGAGACAGTTAGGCTTGACTTATTAGACGGATACTGGAAGTAAATACAATTGCTCTTTTGGCGCTTATCAAAGCTTCCTTGCCTTCATTGGCTGCCTGGAGAGGTGCTGTTTTAAGTATAGTTCAATAAATGGATGGAGTGGTGAACCAAATCTGCTTGCTTATAGTATTTTCAACGGTGCTTTAATGACTATGACCCGCAATCCTGGAGATACCCAATTTCGGGAAAATGGAGTACGGGTTAATCAAATAAACCAAGGATTGGTGCTTACTGAAACTGAAAAAGCACGTAAAAGTGCACAAGGACTTCCAGACGATTGGTATAAAGACATTTCTAATTTTTGTTCCTGCCGGACGAATTCTCTGGCCTTCAGAAATTGCTGCTGCTGTGTATTGGTTAGCAGATGAAAGCGGTTCTGTAAGCGGTCAGGTGGTTGATATGAAGCAATATTCTTTAATAGGACGCAATCCTCCTAAAAATTAATGGTGTTCATAAATGTTTGAACTTGCCACAGAAACCAGACAAAATACAGCTTACTTATTTACCATAAAAATCACACTTATCATTTTAAATTAATAACGATGCCAGAAGAAAAATTAAATCTGCCCGAAGGTAAATCTCGCAGAGATTTCATTAAAAATACTACTCTCAGTGCAGCAGGATTTGTAATTGTTCCCCGCCACGTTCTAGGACGTGGATTTCTTGCTCCCAGCGATCGCCTTAACATTGCCAGTGTAGGTGTAGGTGGTAAGGGCGGCGACGACATAAGTCACTTTGCAAAAAGTGGTAAAGCCGATATTGCATTTTTGTGTGATTTCGATGACAGCAGGGCTGAAAATACAGTCAAGGCTTATCCTAAAGCGAAGTACTATAAAGACTGGAGAGAGATGTTTGATAAAGAGTCAAAGAACTTCGATGCAGTGTCTGTATCCACTCCCGACCATACTCATGCCGTTGTTGCAATGGCAGCCATGCAGCGAGGAAAACATGTGTATGTGCAGAAACCAATGACACATGATATATGGGAAGCACGTAAGCTAACGGAAGCTGCACAGAAGTATAAAGTAGTTACACAAATGGGAAACCAAGGCTCTTCTGGTGACGGTGTAAGGCAATTACGTGAATGGTACGATGCGGGTGTTATCGGAGATGTTGATAAAGTATACATTTTTACAAACAGACCAATATGGCCGCAGGGTATTCCCTGGCCTAGCGAAAAACCGCCAGTACCAAAAGGACTTAACTGGGATCTGTGGCTAGGTACTGCTCCTTATGTAGATTATGTAGATAAATTAATTCCTGCTAGCTGGCGTGGTTGGGCTGACTATGGCACTGGTGCTCTCGGCGATTTAGGTTGTCACTTAATGGAAGCGCCATTTAGTGTACTCGGTTTAAAATATGCTCTTGACTGCCAGGCATCGGTGACAAGTGTCTTCACAGATTGGAGTAAAAGAGGTTATTTCCCTAAAAGTTTTCCTCCATCAAGCCATGCTACATTAACCTTTCCGAAAGGAACCAGAACAAAGGGACCAGTAACCATGCATTGGATGGATGGTGGAATAAAGCCGGAAAGACCTGTAGAATTAGGACCAGATGAAGTTTTTGGTGATGGGAACAGCGGAATTTTATTTGTTGGTACCAAAGGCAAAATGATGGCAAGTGAATATGCGGCTAATCCACGTTTGTTGCCGCTATCAAGAAACCAGGAGGTTAAGGTAAAGCAAACCTATGCTCGTGTTCCGGGAAGCGCTGATGGGCATTATGCACAATGGGTAGAAGGAGCTATCGCAGGTTACGGTAATAAGCAATTAAGTTCACCGTTTGAGCTTGCTGGTCCTCTGACAGAAGCAATTCTTATGGCTAACCTGGCTATCCGTGCGGCAGATACTCCAAAGGCAAGAGCAAACGGAAGAGGCATGGATTACCCTGGAAGTAATATGAAGCTTTTATGGGATCACGAAAATATGCGTGTTACAAATCTGGATGAAGTAAACCAGTTTGTAAAACGTGAATACCGTCCGGGTTGGAGTTTGGGCTCTGTCTAGATAACAAGTCCATATAATTTTTAACACTAAACCCTTACAAGTATTTAAACCTTTAGAACTTGTAAGGGTTTTCAGCTAATCTCTGAACGTTTATTTTGCCCAAAAAGTGAGCGTTAAAATGTAAAAGAGAAATATTCAATAATTCGACCTATTCATGATTGAAGGCCTTTTCATTTTGTATTCTTCCAGAGGAATTAAATAATTTCAGAACTCCTTACATAAGCCCTAAAATTAATGATTTGATAGATGTAGTTCGCGAAAATAAAATGCTGTAAATTTCGGTATGCTACGACAATTACCGTTATTCCAGTGGGCACGACACTTATTTCCGATTGTGTTCGGGAGTCCACGATCCGTTACAATATTGAGCAGGGCTATTTAAAAAAAAGTGTGATTCCTCAGTGCCTGCAGTGGTAGGAAGCACCCTTAATGAACGTAATAATAATGAAGATGCCGCTGCTCCTTTGGGTTTGGCCACTACACGATATGAAGAACGCATTGCAGCAGCTACTACCGGTTCGGGACATGCGCCGGTAAGATTTGAGTCACACCAGAGTGTGTTTGGAGCGGGGGTGTTGTTTTTGCTTCCATCCCTGCTATTACAGGGACTGTTAAAGCGTTCTTTCTTTTTTGATACTTGTTACCATATTTTTTTGCTCCAAAAAAAACACCTAATTCAAATGGCATATTGAACCGTGGTAAACCAGAACTATTAAGCTCCGTCCTGGAAATATCATGTATCCCATATTTTGACGTTTCAATTATCTTTTCAATCTTAGATAACCTGTTATGTAATGCATTGTCCTCGCTTAAAGCACTAACGGGAAAAAAGCCGCATCTATAAACCGTAAAAGTAATTGCTTGAAAATTTGAGGCATAGTCAATATCAAAGGGGCAATTAATAAATACATTTTCCTCATAATTAGAATCCATAAAGAAAACCTATTTTTTCTTAGAAGCTGTTGACTTGCGGGATTTCTAAGAAAGTGATGATCGTGAAATGGAGAGACCTTTTACAACTTCTCTCACCGTAGTACGAGTGATTGTTGTCTTCCTTGCACCGGTTTTAAGTTTGGTCTTTGCCATGATACCAAAAGTAGCAAAATTCACTTAATCATTCATAATCTAAATACTTTTCCATTGAATTTTACAGGTATACACAATACCTGACAAAAAACACTAAATTTATAAAACAAACTTCGGGGAACCAACCGGAAAACTGAAACAAAAAAAGTTATTCGAAACTCAAGCTGGAAGCCACTCTCCCATCCCCGTTTGAATCCTGACGCGGTCACAGAGAGTAGCAACAAACGAACTAAAACCCGGCAAAACACTTGATTTTGCCGGGCTTTTGTTTTTAGGGCATAAAAGAATATCAAAATATTTCAATGGTTTAGTAAAGTAATCGGGACCTATTTTGTTTTTTAAAGAATAAGTCCGGTTCAGCGCCTGCGATCAATATAGTCTGCCCGAGATTTTAGCAATTAAGCCTTGTTGACTTCTTGATGTTATGATTGCATATCTGAACGATGTAGACAGATCTACCGGCCTATCTTTTCATCAGTTTCTCCGTAAAAGTGTTTCCGCCTTGTTTCACAGTAATAACAAATGTGCCTGATTTGAATGAAGTAATATCTACTTTCATAGTATTACCCGAACCTGAATGTTCCAATAGTTTATCTCCACTGCCATTAAAGATTGACATGATAAATGAACCATTGCCCGGCAAACTTAATGTGAAATTGCCATCAGCCGGATTCGGGAAAACTGAAATGGCATTGCGTAATGCTGCTGTCCGGAGTTTAACAATATTACTGTATGAAAACTTATCATCTTTATCAACCATTTTTAACCGGTAATATAAAGTTTTTGTCAAGGCATGGATGTCTGAATAATGATATTCTGAACCTTCAAAGTGATTGACGGCACTACACTGCCCTATTGCGTTAAAAACTGAGCCATCTTCACTTCTTTCAATGACAAAATAACTTGTGTTGATTTCATCACTAGTTTTCCATGAAAGCTTGTTACCGTCATTACCGCCAATCCCGGAAAAGCTCAGCAATCTGAGTGGCAGAATGTTACTGGTGGTAATAGTCAAACGGGTGTCCATTGTGCCGATCGCATAATTAGTAGTACCGACAGGAACTATACCACGTAGCCTGCCCACAGTATTTGCGGCGGTTGAGGTCCAGCTTGTGCCGTCTGTTGAAGTTAACACAAAGGCTGAAAAGGGAGCAGCTTTCAGGTTGGCAACTGCAATAAAATTCGAACCATTATAAGTCACTGCACCATAAGTGGAAGTGCCTACGTCACCATCTGTGGTGCTAGCTGTTACAGGCGTTGAGTAAGAAGCAACGGAGGTAA
>CAXSIE010000120.1:0-1499 GCA_964237295.1 uncultured Flavihumibacter sp.
TGATTTAAATCATCTTTAGTAATTATTTCGACTGGCATATAAATTTGATTTAACTTTTAAATGTTATAATTGTAGCGTTAGTAAATGCGCCTTGCTCAATTTTAGCGGTGATCGAGACGGCAGGTACCTTATGTATCCATAATCCTGAAGTTGCTTTAGAAAAAGAAAATATTGAGTCTTATCTTTTATCTTGGAAGCTTTCATTAGGTCGGAACCGATTAGTGAAATGGGGTTTCTAAAAGCATTTTTTTTATACGTTATGAATAAGGCCAGGTATAGCGAAATATGAGTTGGATTCAATCGCCTGTCTCTAATTGAAACTTGAAAAAATATTTCAAGCTGTTTCGTTTTTTTCATAGTCAGTAATTAAACTGTTATCAAATTCTATTTTACTCACTTAAATAAATTAGGCTTCCCTGGAGGGAGTCGTTAGAAGGAGTATATTTTATAAAGCCAAAATCCGTTAGATCGCGTAAACATCTGTGATAGGTACCCTTACCACGCATTTTTGATCGCCTCATGAGATCCTTCCTGTAAATTGTTATGGGCATTTTAGATCCCTGTTTTTTATAAGAATATAAGATTGCAACATATAGACTGATATGAGAAGGTCCGATCCTCGGATCCTCCTGAATCAGGTCCATAAATAAAAATATGGTTGCATTCGCTTTCATCCTTATTTTATTCTGTGCCCCCGGGATTTTATTTGAACTGATTCTTTAATGCTTTTTTGTATTGTTGGTATCACCTTTGGGGCTGGCTCCTGCACTTGCAAATCTTTCATTTCTGCCTTTTGACGCTGACCAGACATTTTCTTTATACCTAGTGCAAGGTCTTTGCTAATAAATTTCCTTTCCAACAGTTCATCGGTTGACAACTTTTGCTTATATTTATCCCGCACATTTAATGACCCACGTGAAATGTTGGGAGAAATATACAATTGATCTTCTTGTTTCCTCGGCCCAACAAACGTCACTTTTTTAATATTCCCTCTTTGTAAAGATCGAATGAGTGAAAGTTTTGTTATCTCAGACTTCAATTCTTTTATAGAGTAATGGCTTAATACTTTCTCCAGGTCATAGCCGTATGTTGTGTTGTAAAGCTTGTTTTCAGGATTACTGATAATTGATTCATTTTTGAAATTGAGACTTACCCAGGCATGTTCTTTATTTCCTTCGGGCCCTATTAGATTTTTATACACAGAGCGACCAGCCATTAGATTGTAAGCCTCCTGAAGTGTAAATCTATCTTCACTCTTAAAGTGATGATCATTCACTTGACTTGTGCCAAAATTCGTGTCAGTGATCTTAAACGAATGCTTGATGGTACCAACCAATCCTTCTTTTTGTAACTCCAAATCAAATCTTTTTAAAGAATAATAATCTGAAATAGCAGATTTCCGGAGATGCAATGTCGCTTCAAGCCGATCTCCATTAACTTGTTTTTGGAGTGTGTGTTGTATAAATGGAACTCCCTGCTCCATCAGAGTTTTTAGCTCC
>CAXSIE010000120.1:1509-3140 GCA_964237295.1 uncultured Flavihumibacter sp.
TGTAAATGCTTCCCCAAATCCACTTTTCTTAAGTTGGTTTTGATTAAAGTGTAAGATTCTCTCATCCATAAAGTTGTTCAATTGAATCTTTAAAAGAAATAGATATAGCCTCCAGGTAATTATGCCTGGTTCATATCTAACTTTATACGCTGATTTACTGGTACAGATTATTCCAGTTTACGGGTTTGTAACAGAAGCTTAAAACTACAATGTAGTATTAAAGAACGCCCTCCATTATCTTCTGAAGCCATTAGCAGGAGTTCCTGGGTTCTAGGAATAGTAAAAGGCTTAAATCCAAAGACAAAATTTCCTGCAGCTTTTCCAATTACAACTGAATCCAGCTTAGTAAATAAAGGGATAACCTCATTTTCCTGCCTTGCAGTTCTTTTAACCTTCCTGAGATCTTTCACAAAAAATCTTATCGACTCAGGCTTATAGTCAATCAAAGAGGAATTTTTTAGCCTCGTTGAAAACCACATTACGTTTTCCTTTAAATAAATTCCCTTTAATTGAAGCTTTATTTTTTGTTCCCTTGTATAAATATGGAGGAACCGCCTATGATTTTCAACCCGCTTTGTTATTTTGTTAACTTCGGAATGATTCAGGACGGATCCTGAAAGCATCAAAGATTGTTTTTCTACACTTGAGTCTTTGAAGACTTGTATATTGAAAGTTTTTGGATCGCTAGAATAAGCCACTAAAAAGGAATAAAACTGACCGTCATTTGTTATCACCGTTACATTTGTCTCTGCTATTCCGGGTTGTGCCGCTTTTAATTGCAGAATGTTTCTACTCCCTTGGCTTTTTGAACAAGTATTTCCGAACTTCCCCTGTCAACACTAATAATTGAGTATGGAAAAATTACATTAGTGGTTTTTGTCTCACTTATGCTTATTGGATACGGCTCAATAAATTTCCACTTGATCGATTCATTAATTGTTTGTGCTCTTATATAATTTTGGATAATGAGACACAATATACCTGCGATAAAGATTTTGCAACACTGTTTCATGATGATGGATTTATGATGATAAATTTTTATGGATTTTCGTCCCTTAATAAAATGCGATACGAGTACCTGATTGTTAGTTTCACAAGTTTTGTTTTCTTTCCAATCAGGCTTTTTGCTGCTTGTATTCCCGCGCTAGCAGCCTGGGCACCAATTGAAGGGTCAAGACTTGCGAGCCCAATACCCTGGATTGCCTGGTCTGCTGATTGCTTTGCTACATCCCTTGACATTGCTCCAGGGATATTTATACCTTCCTGCCCATCCAGATCAAAAACAGCTAATGAAACAGGTAAAATATTATGATTGTATTGAATTGACTTTATAGTGATATAAAGCCTGTCACCATTTAGATTGCCTATCCCATACAAATACTGATTCCTGGGAATAAGAATTCCATTTATAAAAACATCGTTTTTCAATTGCACTTTCACGGTTCCACCACTTTGTATTGTTTGCGTTTCATTTATGATCGCTTCTATTACGTTAGATTTAAACTCTAAACTATCCGTTTCATTCAGTGAATAGAAACCGGTCTTATTTGATTTATCACCGACTCTTGTCAGCATTCCAGCCCTAGTTTTGTTGTTATTGTCTTTATCTGGTTGCAACATGGATATTTTTA
>CAXSIE010000120.1:3150-12014 GCA_964237295.1 uncultured Flavihumibacter sp.
ATCTAAGGCGACACGATACACTTTTTGCGAATTAATTTCAGAAGATTGTCTAATTTTTTCGTTTATTCTCTCAGGATGCTGGATATCCAATATTTTCTCAAGCATTCCATTTATTTGTTGCATTTCCGGATCATTACCAGCAGACCCCTGGGAGTTCTGCATCATTGCCTGAAGCTGGTTTAATTGTTGTTCATTTGAAGATGGTGATTGTAATGACTTTGATTCATTTATATCCTGATCATTGCTAACCTTAGGTGGATCCTTTGACTTATTTATTTCATTGTTTAGTTGCGCCAATTTTCTATAGACCTTTACCTCATTTGGATCGGCAGATGTTGGTCGATTATTAGGGTAAGGATTATAAGAAAGTTGAAGCTCCTTTTCAGACTGTGTTTTTAAGGAAAAATTTGAATCCCGGTAAGAGGAATTATTACCTTCCAAATTAGACAAACTGAGATAAGGGTCATTTTTCATTAAAGAATGAAGTTTTGCCGAATCTTTATCTGCTTTTTCATAAAATTTGAGTTTGTTCCAAGCACTGTCTTCGCTAGGCAGTGCAGATGGCAGATTGATATTAAACCCTCCCTCGGTGATCGGTTCCATTTTATCAGGTGTTTTCCCCAATACACCCAGTGACCATAATAAAAAGGTAACGAACGGCAACACAAGGATTGGCAAAACGAATAAAAACTTTCTTTTTCGAACCGTTTTCGTAGGTACTGATTGTTTTTGCATGTCATTTGAATTTTGTTTGTTTTAGATAGATTTGTTCAGTTAAATTGAGGCTATCGATTAGTCCCGGATGGGATTTAATGATGCTATCATATTTTTTTTGTCCCGCTTTTGTTTGGTTGAGACTGTCCATATATTTTCTAAACCGGTAAATATTTTTAATAAGCCTTTCTGGTAGGATGGGTATATCATCACCAGACTTCTTTAAATTGTGAAGTACAACTGATGGGATGCTGATTTTCTCAATATAAATTGTAGAGGACTTCATTTCAAGTGCGTGGAATGCAATCGCTGCTGTGGTACTACCTGTAACAATGCAGAAGATTACAACCAGTGTTTTTTTTGTACTCAGCGTTAGTTTCTCTGATTGTTCTGTCAAATAGATGCTTAGCTTTCTTAAAAGCCGAGACGTTTTGGATTTAACGTCGTTCAGAAATCCTGAACTCTGGTATGTTCTGTTTCTTATGATTTTAAAAAGTCCAGACATGGTTAACGTGTTTGTGATTTAATATCTTTGTTTTCTATGGTGCTCCATTTCTCTATCAAAAAGCCGTGAGGGTTATTGTCACTCCTGTGTATTGATCTTATGTAACCTTCTGTGATCAGGCTCCTGGTTACAATGCTTGTAGTTCGAATAATTTGCTCTGTTGCATAACACCTAAAGAAGTAAGGATGGCTGTCAGTATTTAGATAAATGCTATCAATGCTTATTTGCTGACTTATATTTCCGGAGATGATATTTGAGTAATATCCATTCTCCTTCAAATTCTCATATTGCCTTTTTGCCGTACCATCTGCGAGATATAAAGCCTTGGAAATATTGGTTTGAATAAGTTTTTCGTCCGGATCCATCGAAAAAAAATATTGGTGGAACATTTTAATATGGTCTTTAGCCTCCACTGGGATATTATCCTTTCTTTCTCCTGCAATGGCTTCCAGTACTTTTCCATTATACAATACATAGACTTTTGATTGCGTTACAGCCGCTAATTGATAGCTTTTGTATAGCACAAAGCCACACAGTAATAAGCATCCAACAATAATAATTATGGTAAATAATCTCACGTGCTGAAATGCAGTATGTATACTTTTCATTTTTGTAAACATGTCGTCAATTTTTATGAATTTTTGAGGCCCATCGTTTGTCTGCCACCACTTGCCATGGAGCCGGCAGCTTGGGATGCGGCAGTGGTTGTAGCGGTAGCGGCGGACACGGCCATTCCGGTAGTTCTTAAACTAAGTGCATCTCCACCACTTACCCATAAAATATGATTTGCAATTGATGGAACGGTGAAGTATCCAATTATTCCGATAATCATAAAAATCAAGTAGCCCATATCCGTCGGACTGAAAAATGTATCGCCTGCCTGGTTTATTTGAGTAAGATCAATCTTCAGCATATTCTCCTGAATCTTACCGATCATTGCCCCGAAAATATTTGCCACCGGTAACCAAAGGAACACATTGATGTATCTTGCAAGCCAGTGCTTAATGGTATGTTGGAATCCATCAAATACGCTCAATCCAAAAGCGAGCGGACCCAGAATTGCCAGTATTATTAAGTTAAAAGTTCTTATTGTATTTATACAGAGGGAAGCCGCGGCGAAAAGGAGTTGTAATACTTCGCTCATCCACATTTTAATAGAATTGCGAAAATTGTAAGATGCCTTTGACATGGCAAACTTGATGTCGTTGCCTAGTCCAGAAATTAAACCTTCGTTATCTGGGCTTTCATTTGGATGTGTATACTTGTACCATTTATCCCGATCACCATTCCCCGTTTCACCGACATACATTTTCCATATGTCTGTTTGCTTGATGGCATTTTCTTTTTGCTTTAAAAGATCAGCAATTACAACATCCGTATTTTTTACCATTCCTGCAGTGCCAGACACAGTTGGCTGCATTATACCGTTAATTAAAGCAATAACCGAAGGAAAAATAAGTATGGCAAAGCCAATCACAAAAGGTCTGAATAATGGGTAAAAGTCTATAGGCTCGGCAAGTGATAAATGACGCCATACTCTTACCGCTATATACCACATGGCGGCAAAACCGGCTATTCCCCTTCCTACACCAATTAGCTGGCTACACATGGGTAGCATCTCATCGTATAGTCGATCTAAAACAGATTGCATTCCTAAAACTTCGCTGGACAACGCAGTATTTTGGGCAATCGAGACAAAAGGACATATCATTCCCAGGCCCGCAAATGCGGGGGCCAATAACCACTTTTTCATTTTCACAGATTTAGATATGGGTAATTCAATAGCTGGTAACATCCACCAGCCTCATTATTTCAGATCATACATTTTTTGAAGCGTTTGCAATTCCTTTTTTTCTTTCGCTCTTTGTTTCGATAAAATTGAATTGCTATCATTAAAAGATCGGAGGAAAATCAGCTTATCCTGCATATCTGCATATATTTTATCTATTGCAGAAAGCCTTTCATTATCATTCATTCGTAGTTTGCTTGAAGTAATGATGGTAAGCAGGTCCTCCAAATTCTTTACCGAATAGTTAAACAGATTAGTATATACTGTCCCCATGTAGTCAATTTCCTTTACGTTAAACATGCCACCATTCTTAAAGCGGTTGTACGCAGACTTATACTCCTTTAGTATATCCTGTTGATAACTGATGATATCTGCGACATGTTTATAAGACTTTACTGATGGATTGACTTCCATCAATCCATCCAGGAAGGCTTTGTGTAATTCGAAGTTTCCTTTGGAAATATTTTTAATGGTATTGTAACCGCCAAAAAGTATTTGATAACCACTTTTGAGATCCGCAAGGATTTGTTTGAACTGTGCCAGCTTTTCTATGTCCAGCGCAAGCTGGGCTAATTCATCTGCCTGCCCATAAGTTTTACTATAACTAGACAAACCAATCACAATAAATAGAAATAAGATCAACCTCTTTTTCATGCTTCAAAATTCTTTATTGATCCATTGTTATTGACATTCACTTTCTAAACATCGAACGAACGGATCCAATATCATTTATTTCCTTTGCTCGTTGTATAGACAACACTTTTACACTACCATCGAATTCGTTAATCAATTCATACTGTTCCTGCATTTCATCATACAAGTGATCGATTCTTGTTAATCTTTCATCATCTGTCATCTCTAATTTTGCAGAAGTTACTATGTCTATTAAACTATTCAGAATGCCCTCAACGTAATTACCAAGGTTACCCAGAACTAGGGTCATATAATTAATCTCTTCATCATTAAAAGTGTTCTGACTTTTTGCATATGCAATGGTTGCCTTGTATTGCCTTAGTATCTGAACATTGAATGAAATAATTCCCGCCACCTTTGCAGAGTTCTTTATTTTAGGATTGACTGACTTCAACGAATTAAAGAAAGCTGTATCCAAGCCAAAATGACCCTGCTTGAGATTTTTTATAGTTGTTAATCCCTTATTCGCAACATCATAGCCTTTCTTTAAATACCCAATATATACCTGCAACGCTGCTATCTGCTGCAACAAATATTTTTTTTGAGTGGCCTTTTGGTTAAACCATTCCTGCAATGCCTGTGACCGGGCGCCTGACACTAACAATGTGAAACAACATATCAAGGCTGCACTTTTCATATATCAGGCTTTAGTTTATTTAACTTGGTATAAAGACTTTACCATATCAATTTCAGCCTGGTCCCGCGAGCGCTGTAAGCTTAGTTTGATGTTCTGTGTATTGAAAAGTCTCAGATCGTTTAAGTTTTCATCTAAATGTCCGGCAACACCATTTATAACCTCTAAACGCTTGCCATCCGACATTTTTGTGGCAAAAGAATTAATCACTAAAAAAAGCTGGTCAATATTTTTAAGACTTTCATCAACAATTCCAGTATAAACCGTTCCCATGTAATCAATCTCCTGTGTTGTAAAGTGTTTATCCTGCTTGAACAAACCAATGGCGCGTTTATATTCGTCAACTATTTGAACTTGCCGCTGCATTATTTCTTTAACTTTCGTAAAGCCACTGATCGTCTCCTTAACTTTATTAAGTTCATCAAAGTATTGTGCATATTGTTCCTTATGCTTATTTACCCAATCAGAAATATCTGTCAACTGCAACTTACTCATGGTATTTTCCAGTGTTTTTTGAGCGTTTTGTAGCCAGATTGTTTTATTCTGCAATCGCTGCACCTGCAAGTCAATAGCTATTATAGCTTTCTTAATTGCCGCTTTTACAACGACCCAGACTATTGCATGAGTTTTCTGTGTAGGCATAACGGTAAATCCAAAACTCAGTGCCAACATTAAAATCAACTTTTTCATTGCAGTTTTTTATTCGGGATGATATCTACCTTTTTAAATTTACTACTTCCCATAAGGAGCATATTTTTTTCAGGTATGAAAGTGAAGACTCTTTCGTTATTTGGTTCGATAAGCTGATTTTTGGTTAAGTCATAATACGCGATCCAATTATGAACTTCCTGTTTTGGACTTAGTATTTTACCGTCAATCATTTGCTGGTAGCTTGATTTTCTGATGATTTTATACGACGAGGCCTGTTTATCCAACAAATTGATAAAAATGGTATCCATTCCAATTGCAAATTCCTGTTTGATCTCATTAATATATAACCCGGGAATAAAATTTTGAACCGTTTCGCTCCGTTGTGATCCGCAAGAAATAAATAGGACGACACTGATAATTGAAAATAATTGTTTCATAATATTAGTTTTGATTGGTTATAGATTACTTATTTAAACTTACCGAAACGTTCCTCTTATCTCATCTGCAAGGATTTTCACACCCATCTCAAGGCTCTGGTATTTCTTTGCGTAGGCCTGTACCTTAACTTTTTCACTTTGTTCAGTAGTATATACGAGGTATTCTTCTATTGACACTTCAGTTCTATAAACCTTTGAGGATATACCACCAAGGGAAATAAACACCTCTTTATACTTCTTAGTGGGATCGTTGGCTTTATTCACAGATAAAACCTGGCTCTTTTCTTTTTCGGTTAACGCCAGCAGTTCCTGGATCTGGTCGAATTTATTTTGATACTTGCTCTGATCTAGCAAAATTTTACAATCACTATTATTGATAATGGCTTGCTTTATCACCGGGGACGAGATGATGTCTTCTACTTCCTGTGTCACGACTATAGCTTCTCCAAAGTGCTTACGTACAGTCTTGAACAGGTATTTGATATATTCAGCCATACCCTCTCGTGCGATTGCTTTCCAGGCCTCTTCGATCAGAATCATTTTGCGCTTGTCCTTAAGTTTACGCATCTTACTAATAAAAACCTCCATTATAATTATTGTAACTACCGGAAATAAGATGGGGTGATCTTTTATATTGTCCAGTTCGAAAACTATGAACTGTTCTGAGAGCAGATCCAAGTTCTCTGTTGCATTAAGCAGATAGTCAAATTCTCCACTTTTATAATAAGGTCTCAGCACGTATAGGAAATTCGATACATCAAAATCCTTGTCTTTAACTTTGTCCTCCTTAAGAATTTCCACAAATTCATCTCTTAAAAACTCATAGAAAGAATTAAAGCAGGCGAAAATGTCTTTGTGATTACTTAACTTCTCGTAATATAGTTGCAGTGCATTGGATAAAGCCACATATTCACTCCGGGCAAACTTCTCATCGTCTTTTTTCCATAATGCCAGCAGCAGGGTCTTAATACTTTCTTTTTTTTCAGTATCCAGAATATCTCCTTCACCAATGAAAAATGGGTTAAACCGGATTGGACTGCTTTCATCGTAAGTAAAATAATACCCGTTTACCATATCGCACAAACCTTTATAACTATGTCCTACATCTACCAGCACGATATGAGTTCCTGTTTCATAATAACTCCTTACCATATGGTTGGTAAAAAAGGATTTACCACTGCCAGACGGTCCAAGAATAAATTTATTCCTGTTTGAACATATTCCTTTTCTTATGGGTTCATCAGAAATATCGGTATGGACCGGCTTGCCGGTAAGCCGATCACCCAGCCTGATTCCCATATCAGAAACAGAATCCTGGTAATTTGTTTCAAGGTTCAGAAAGCAACATGCTTGTTCGGTGAATGTCTCAAAGGTGTCGTTTATTGGAAGATCAGCAGCATTACCTGGAATGCCTGCCCAAAAAATTTGCGGAGCTCCATTTGTTTCAATCTTCGCGGACGCATCCATTTGAGCCATCGCCGACGTTACCAAATTTTTCAGATCCTTTTGCTCACTCTTTTCATTAGTCCAGACCAACACATTAAAATGGGCCCTTACGGGTAATCTTTGTTGACTGATAGATTCATTCAAAAAGTCGTTCACTGAATCACGGGTAATAGCATTTTCCCGGCTATAGGCTGATAGCGATTGTAATCGAAGTCTTTTGCTCTCCAGTTTTTTAATAGTCGCTTGTGAATCACCAATAATTATATACTGGTTATAAATATGGTTGCAGGGTAATAGAAGTCCAGACCAGCTGCGAAACCGATTGAGTACTTAGTTTTATCAGTGCTGTATTTGCTGTAATTGATCCGTGAGCTGCATAGCGACGGAAGGTTTTCAGTATCGGCAAGTGTATAAAGTTGGCAGTAATGATCCCCTACCTTCAATCCATCTTTGATGTTAATGTCTTTAACCACTCTGCCTTGTTGTTCTTCGGACAAGAAACAGTATCTTTCTATCAAACCTATTTTTTTATCAGAACTCAACAATTCCTCATTTGTCAATCGATGTAATGAAATACCGCTGTCAGATACTATTCTTTGAAACTGACTTGCAGCATCATCAAATTCCTGGAGAGCAAGTGAATTGACTGTTTGTTCAGGAACAACGTTTGACCGTATCAAACTGGAAAATAGTGAAGTAGATACTTTCCGTGATAGCGGCATTTTTGTTAATATTATGTAACAGTCGTGATCCAGAAAGGGCCGGCCTTTAAAAAATTTATCGCTACTTTTCTTTAAAAAAGATCTTTTTTCAATTGAGGTGGGTGCCTGGTATTTGGATGTAATAAACCAATCCTGTTTGTGAAATACAGTCTCCTTTGGTAAAACCTTGATTGCTTTGATCAGACTCTGGTGAAGTGATTCGTAATTCTCATCAGACAGCGTAAATATTTCTGGCAGTAAGACTTTGAAAACAATTGATATATCCCCCTGTTTAGACAAGATACAATCATGTTCAACATCCATTATGGGAATTATTTCCTGTAACCACTTTTCCATAGCTATTTTTTAATGAAAACCTTTCTAGAATTGCTTTTGATAACAGTAGGTAACATCCTTGTCGCCGCTTTCTCGATCATTCCATGCTCTCGATAAGTATTACTTAATGTATATGCCCTTGAAAAAAGGAAAACACCCAGAATCAATGTAATCACTAGGCATACATAACTATTAACACCCAACACATAGGAAATGGCAAACAGTATCATTAATGCTACTAGTCCCGCTCCCAGATACCAGATATATTGAGCCTTAAGACCCTTAAACTCAATGCACCGGTTCACTCCCTTATTAATGTTGTAAATACTGCTTGCCATAACTTTTTATATTCCAAAGAATGATTTTAGTACAGTTGCAACGATTACAAGAAATACGCAGCTTCCAAACCATGCAGCTGCGACCTGACCTGTTTCCTGGTGACCACCGACCCATTTTTGGTAAACCCGGATAGCACCAATCAAACCAAGGATCGCTCCCACCGCATACATGAGGTTACAGCCCACAGCGAAGTAACCTCTGACCTTTGTGTTAGCCTCGTTAATCCCTGCTAAACCGTCCTGAGCTAGTACACCAAATTGGCAACTTACTATCATGGTTATTACGGCGGAAACGTGTTTTAACCCTTTTTTCAATTTCCTCGATTTCATACTCCACTTTGCTTTATACATCGGTAATAATTTGCGCTTTTTATCAGTTAAGTCAACTTTCTTAGGATATCCTCTTCGCCAATTGACGAAGAGGTTCCTAAGATTACCCTGCTTATTGCCATAACCCTCTAATCTCGCTTTCACTCAAATAAACAGAGCAGTTGTTCTCACACGATACGGATATTAGTTCTTCAATACTTTCTTGGAGATGTGTGTTTTCTAGGGTTGGATACTTTTTTAAAATCATGCTAATGCCTGATAAAATAATTTCTTTTTCTTCGTCCTCTCCA
>CAXSIE010000121.1:0-2569 GCA_964237295.1 uncultured Flavihumibacter sp.
CTTTCATGGCATAGGTAACATCGGTAGTGGCGCAGTTCCAGGCATTTTTAATGCCTTTGGCAACCTCATCGGCTGTATAACCCGCCTTCTTCATAATGTTAGCTACAGCAATGGAGTCTGCATTAAAAGTGTCTTTCAGACTTCTGGCGATATCATCGGCGGCATAGCCCCATTTCTTGAGGGTAATGGTAACTGTTTCTGCATTTGCATTAAAGGCGTTTTTTAAACTGTTGGAAACTTCCTGCGCCTTATATCCCACAGATTTCATGGCATAGGATACATCATCCACAGCGCAATTCCAGGTATTCTTAATGCCTTTGGCAACCTCATCCGCCGTATAACCTGCCTTCTTCATAATGTCAGCTACAGCAATGGAGTCTGCATTGAAAGCATTCTTCAGATTTTTGGCAATATCATCGGCGGCATAGCCTAATTTTTTGAGGGTATTGGTAACTGTCTGTGCATTTGCATTAAAGGCACTCTTTAAACTGTTGGTTACCTCTTCGGCTGAATAGCCTACTTCGTGCAACGCCCAGGATACATCATCAACCGCAGCATTCCAGGCAGATTTAACAGCCCCTCCTATTTCAACAGCAGTATAACCCGCATTTTTCATAAGACTTGCTACCTTCTGTGAAGCAGTGTTGTAACCGTCTTTTAAACCTTTGGCGATATCATTGGCGGCAAAACCGGCAGTTTTCATGATATTGACCATATCCTGCTCTGTTTTACCGTAAACATTCTTCAACACTTTCCCTGCTGAATCAAAGCCGGTGACAATTCCTTTGCCTGCCGCTGAAGCCCAGTATTGGGCATCGTTAAACAGGTTCTTGATGAAAGCATATACTTTATCGGCCATTTGTTTTGGCAGATCAGCCAGCGTGGCTGTGCTTACATTCAGCGACAATTTATCCGTTGTATAAAGGGTATCTGAAAATTTGAAACTTCCTGCACAGGTTGCCCATAAATTATCTGCTCTTACGCCAATATCCAATGCGCCGTTTAAAGTTATATCCACTGAAAGTTTACCTAATTGTCCAAAGTCCATTGGTTGTATTCCAAAAGTAACTGCTCCTCCTGCACTCATGTCGGATAAGCCGTTAAAAACCCCTTTTACGTCAAAAGTGAGCCCCGGTATCAGTGGTCCTATAAATTCGAACTCACCTCCTTTTGTAGTTATATTTACACGGCCGCTTCGTTTCATGCCAAGCATTGTGAGCGCACCGTCTATATAAAGATGAGGAGGAACATTCGCCTGGGTAAAAGAAGCTATTGAAACAACAGGTCCTGAATTTCCATCCGATGAAGTAATGCTTAACAGGTTGGCATTGCCGATCACAATACGGTTCATGCTTCCATCAACAGATATTCCCTGCGCTTTGCTGATGATGATCTTAACAGATGCCTCAAAGCTGAATATGAGCAGTTTGGTGTTAATATAAAAACCCTGAGGGAATGTAATTGCACCTATCTGGGTGGCGGCAGGAGCTATATACAATTGAGGTTCAAGAGATACTTCGATGTTATTTCCGGCTTTTTTCAGCTGGTAATGCAACATGGTAACAAGGTTTGTGATAAACCATTTCTGTCCTTTTGTTCCTACTACCAGCAGTACCTGTGTGCTTGTAGCAGGCAACTGCACACCTTTTGCAACAAAGGCCGCTGCTACATCAGCGACTTTAAGATTGTCCAGCGCATCAGCAAGTAAGCCGTCTATCGTAAACGTGCTGGTTCCTTTAAGAGCGATCTGCTTTAAGGCATCCTCCATCTGGGAATTCATTGCATCGCTGGCAAAGGTTTTCAACACATCAAGCAACGTCAGGTCACTGATGGAACCTGCTACCATGCTCTTAGACGGGGTAACACTGTCGAAGAATACACCCAGGAACGATTGAAAACTTTTGCCGGTGATCGTTGCCGTAACACCCAGGCTCGGAATTCCTTCCCAGTTTACACCAACTTCAAGCCCCAGGTTTGACAGGGTTATGCCCCCAAATTTAACCGATCCTACGGCTGAGCCGCTTACAAAGGCTCCATTGGCGGCGAATAGGAGCGTTACATTAAACGTTACCGGCTGATTATCTATAACCACTCTTACAGAACCGTTTAAAAACATTTCTACAACCCCACCTGTTACCTGTCCGCCGAAAGTGCAGGTCATGGGCTGGCCCATAATGGTGGCGCTGGTACTAACAAAAAGCTTGGAAAATTCAGAGGGGATTTTGCCTACCTGCAGGGTAACTCCCAGAGTAGCAGTACTAATACCAAGGAATTTTTTCAGTAAGTTCTGCTTTTGATCGCTGGTATTGATCTGCCATTGGGCAAAGATGTTCAATCCCGCCACAAGTGTATTGCCCTGTGCGGTTAACTGAAGTGCTTTGGTATTCAGTGCCGGGTTATTGAAGCTGGCCGTGTCTGGAAAGCTGAAGCCGGCCGCATTGAAGGTAGAGGCTACCACCATAAGTTTACTGAGCGGAAATATCTGCTCGAACTTCGACAAAAACCCAAGGCCGGGTAAGCCGGAAGGCAAACCGGCCGACATATCCAAACCGAACGCTATCCCCCACGT
>CAXSIE010000121.1:2579-6984 GCA_964237295.1 uncultured Flavihumibacter sp.
GCTAACTGAAAAACATAGTTATCTGCCTGTTTTTGGATAAGAACCGAGCTGTTGGTAAGGCGCAGGTCAAAACCATCCGGAATAGGCAGTTGCTCATTTGTAAGGGTAGCCATCAATTGCCTTAACTGGATTAAAGGAATACTGGAACGGATCATTATATTCCCGGGAATATCATATCTGATGGCAAGTTTGCCAATATTGTCCAGTGTAAGCGTACCTCCTACAGACCCGGTTACTGATCCTCCATTCAAATATTTGAATGACATGAATACATTGGACACATTAAGATTCTTCGGCCCGATGGGTATCACCCAGGGATTGGTATCATCGGCCATCTTCATCAGCATGCTGTAAGATTGCCGGGGAGCGACACTCACCTGCATTTTGTTGATGGTCAGGTCACCCGGAGGAGGAAGCTGGGGAGCATAGTTTTGCATCAGCTGTTTCAGCGGGATGGTTCTCTGGTCGCCAAGCTCGGCGAAAACGTTGAAATTTTCATTACTATGTGCAGTTACGTTAAAGGGAACACCTTCAATGTTAAAAATGCCCTGAACATTCACACCAACCGTGGGTGCATCGAACGGGCTGTTGATGGAAAAACTGCAGAGTATGCTGTTAATTGCGAAACGATTTTCCCAAACCTGCCAGTTCAGCTCGGGAATGCCGATTGTAAAATAGGTAGCCAACAATGATGGCGTATTGTCTTCATAGCTTATCATTGCAGCTGCGCTTACCAGTTCCAGCTTTCCCAGTTTATCCCCGGCTGATTTGATCTGGTCGGGCATGGATGCGATCAGGTTGTTGGTGCCGGAAGCGTCTGCCAGGCTGGCCAGGTTAGCAATGGAAATGCCGGAAAAATCTCCTTCGAAAAGACAACTTTTTTCACCCGGCGTTTGACTGGCGGAAAGTTTCAGGCTGATATTTGCACTTGGCACATCAAGTATGCCTGAGTAGCTTATTACCGGATCATAACTGTCATTTTTTTCCAGCCACTCGTTAGATACAGGGGAGTAGATACTGAACAATGCATCATGAAACTGTAAGGAGCCAAAAGATAATGTCGCGTTCAGGTCTGCTTTCAAATAAATTCCGGGCGTTTTCTGGTTTACTACTTCCCAGGGATATTGAAAAAGTTTTAAAGGGGCGATGATTTCCGTCTCTTTAGGCAGTGTAACAGTACCGTATAAAGTCAGTGTTTTATTGCTAACAGCTTTTTCAAAAAGGCCAAGTAAACCGTTGGGTTTTAGTGTGCTGAAAAAGTTGATTCCTCTTTCCAGTTTTACATTCAAATCAGGGTCAGTCTGGTCCTGGGTGGTAACAACATAATAGGTACGGTATAAAATCAAATCATCCAGGGGAGAATTATAAGAGGCGGGAACCGGATTGATGTCGCTGGAGGTGACAGGAAGCGTTTTAAAGTTGTCTGAAAATTTCCATTTTTTTACACTTTGAGTGATGATCGAAGGATCATCCGTAATCAGTTGGTACCTCAACAGGAATTGGGTTATACCGTTCTGATCTGTCTGAAAGGAGGCTTCAACCGGCAGATTTTGGATATTCAAAAAGTTGGATACTCCCCTTACTTTAATGATTTTTCCATCCGGGTCATTCTGGAGGTATTCCGCTCCTGAAATTACGATGGGCGAATTGCCATAACAATCAGCAAGCAGGGTTGTTACTGATTGTCCGTATGTGGAGTCAATGGTGATTGCTCCGTTATTTATTTGAATGGTATTTGCCATATTAGTTTTTTTATTTTGTATTTTTCCAGCTATTGGTATAATATTTTGTCAACCCCAAATCAGCTACCTGGTCTGCATAGTATTTCCCCTCTACTTTCGTTGGTGCAGGCGTAGCGTTCCAGCAATAATCATTTAGTCTATTTCCATCACCTGCGCAAGTAACCGTTACCAGGCCATCGTATACCGATAAAGTAACTAGTGAAGCGATAAACAAATTTCTATCAGCATTCTTCGATTCGGCATCTGGTCGTAATTGTTGGATTCCGGCCGATCTTTTTGCACCCGGATATACTCCTACATGGTTGCATCTGCTGACATAACTTTTATACATCATTTCAGTGGCCAAATCCCCGGGAGGTGAATACATAGCCCAGACATCAATTTGAGGAAGTGGCGCATCATAACCCATAAAATCATTGGTATTATTAGTAAAGATCAATTTTTGCGTTTGAAGGTTATTTATATAATAAACACTACCACCCGCTATGCTGGGAGCTCTTTTTGCCGTAGGAGCCGATAGATAATTATTCAATGTAGCATAATTATTAATAATCGTAGTAGTATCAAAATAAAAACCACCATGAGTATATAAAATGATCAGGCTGAGTAAATCCTTGACTGCTGCATTGGCCTTCATCTTGTTGAGGATACTTATATTGCCCATTGCATCTTTGAACCACTGCTTGTCATTACCTGCATATAGTTCTGTCCCTACTATTTTCTTAACCTGGCTGCATGACCTTACCTGGATACTGGGAGCTGAGATCTTAAATTTTTCCTGGAATACTTTCAGAGCGCTATCCTTGCACCAAAAAAATACCTGATGGTTAGGGCAGTTTGTTGCTACGTAAAAGGGGGAAGCTATACAGTTCACCAATTTTTCTCCTTCAGGGGGACAGGGCCCCCACCAAATGAAATGAATGTTTGCCATTATTGATATGTTTTAATATGAATAGTCTAGAATCTTTTTCAAATTTTCGGTTAGGCCACATAGTTATGCTCCGTTAAGCATGGAATTGTCAAAAGGCAATTATTTACTGCAATTAAAATTTCAAAGGGTTTTAAAGCTCCTGGTACAAGTATTTCGAAGAGAGGATTATAAGGATAGAAACAAGTGAAACACTTATTAAACCATGGTACTAAATCTGTGGGACGGATTGAAGGAATGCCGCATAAGCTTTAGTGATTCATGGGGCACCGGTGATTATCTTAAATTATTTTAGGCCGCTTAACTCCCTGATAGGGTGTAGTATATTTTAGGTACTTAAAGTCTTCCTCGTAGTTTTCACAATATCATTTCAGTATTGTCAAATAAAAATAAAACAACCTGATTACATTGCAAAATAATTAATTAATTTTTTTATTCTATTTGCTAAACGAATAGTGTAATTAGTTTCAGGTAAATTTAATTATCAATATCTATTTTAATCATCATAATAAAGGCATTTTATACTTGGCACACATCAAAAACCACATCACTTGGTGCCTGTGCAAGTAGCTGTTCCATATTTTCATACACTACCGGTATGGAAAACCTGGCTGCTGTATTTTTAGTTTTTTCCATATTCATATCATAAATTCCTGTCACTTCGAAGCCCGCAATTTTATATGCAGGCAGGTGAGCATCATTTACAATTCCTCCAGCTCCTATAATAATTATGGGACGGAAATTTTTCGGCAAAGGAAGATCATGTTGCATATTGGAAAATTAATATTCTAAAACTATGGATTAACTTTTAAGCCTTACACTGCAGTTCCTCCACTGCCAAAATAATTCCCATATGTCAGCACCAGCACTGCTAATACGAGGATGATCACTGCCACTGCCAGCGCCCACTTTGTTCTTCCTTTTACCTCTTTCCATTCTTTCAACACTAATCCTACTATACTACTAAATAATACCAGCATAATCATGTGAATGGCCCAACTACTAAATTTATATTCTCCAAGGCGGGTATGTCCAAGTCCATAAAAAAAGAACTGGGAATACCATAGTATTCCCGTAATAAATGCCATCACATAATTCATAGATAATGCAGAAGATATTTTATAGTTCGTCGATTTTTTATACTCTCCAAAAGTTTGCTTTTTAATATGCAGATAAATACAATAGATGGCAGTGGACAAAAAAGCGCCCATATTGGAAAAAATATAAATGACGTTGATCTGAAATTGACCGGCACCATATTTTTGAGCCATATCGGCAATGGGTTGCCCCTGGTTTAGTGACAAGCAATACACTGCAGAAAGAACACCGGCAAATAAGCAAAGAGGTAATCCTTTTGCAAAAGAAAAAGAAGACCGGAACTATTTTTATAAATCAAATTCTTTAATGATCGACGCTGTATGTTCACCTAATGAAGGAGCTCCTTTTACCGATTTTAATAATTGACCATCCACCCGTATCGGGCACCTGGTACTTTTTATAAATTGATCTCCCGCCAGTACGTCCTGAACCATTTCCAGTACTTTATACCCGTCTTGTTTCATGAGCATATCGTAATCAAATACCTCAGCACACCAAATATCTGCCGGCTCAAGTATTCCAAGCCATTCATGAACTGATTTTGCCTTTAAATGATCCTGCAGAATCAACTTTATTTCGTCTCTTTTATCAAACCAATCCCCTGAGTTTGTATAATTCAATAACCCGTCGCATTCCA
>CAXSIE010000121.1:7041-10269 GCA_964237295.1 uncultured Flavihumibacter sp.
TATAAATACCATAAGGGGCTGCAATATAAGCATGGGCATTATTTACGCCGCTTCGCTCCGGCAATGCATGGCCATCGTTGTAAAAGCAGGTTAATACTTCAAATTGAAAATCTAACAGGCTTTCCAACATACTCACCTCAACAAATGCACCTTCCCCGGTAGTAAACCGGCTGAATAAGGCTGCCAGTATTCCCTGCACTAAATGAGTACCCGCCAAGATATCTGCAACAGCCACTCCCATTGGTGTTGGATTATCCCGCCTGTTTCCGCTCAAATAGGTAATGCCGGAAACAGCCTGTAATAATAAATCCTGTCCTGGCTTATCTTTCCATTCACCTTTGGCGCCATAGCCATTGACAGCTGCATAAACCAGTTGGGGATTGAGCTCCTTAGCCGCCACATACGAAAGGCCTATACGCTCCATTACGCCAGGACGAAAATTATGTATCATCACATCTGCTTTCTTCACCAGGTTTTTTATTTTTTCCAGGTCCGTCCTATTCTTCAGGTCTGCCTGAAAACTTTCCTTATTGCGATTAATCGAATGAAAAATAGTTGATTCTCCATTTACGTCCGCGTCACTCACATACAATTGCCGGCAAATATCCCCGGTACCGGGACGCTCAATTTTTATGACCCTGGCTCCCATGTCTGCCATGCGCAAACTGGCGGAAGGCCCTGATAAAAACTGGCTGAAATCCAGAACTAATATATCTTTTAAGAGCTCCATATTTTTTTCTTTTCTAATTCCTTTTTAAGTTCTTTCGTATGTTCACCCAGTTTTGGAGCAGGCTTTGAAGATAAGAAATATTGCTTGTTATATTGGATAGGACACCTTGTGGTGGTTATTTCTTTATTGTTTTCCATGGAAAGCCGTTGCTCTATATTTAATGCCTGGTAGGTTGATGATTGCATTAATTGCTCCCAGTTTAAAACAGGCATTACCCACAAATCCAGCTCATGCATTTTTTGTAACCAGCTTTCCGTAGTACCTTCCATAAAACACTGTGAAAGAACCGCTTTGATCTCATCTCTTTTTTCAAAGGCTTCTTTCTCCGTAAATTGATCCAATGCCATACAATTTATAACGTTGTTTAATTTCTCAAGCGGCATCATAGCTACTGCTATATACCCATCCTTTGTTTGATAAATACCATAGGGTGCACTCAATAACGAATGCCCATTGTTAATTCCTGATCGCTGGTGCTGTCGATTGGTTTGAAAATAGGTAGTAAAAAATTCAAATTGAAAATCTATTAATGATTCCAATAAACTTAACTCCAACAGTGCTCCCAGCCCTGTCTTATGCCTTCGTATAAGGGCCGCCAGAACCGCCTGTACCGCCTGGTTTCCACATAAATAATCTCCTATTGCCAGGCCAAACGGGATAGGATGATCCTCTTTATTGCCCGTAGAGTAGGTTAATCCTGACATAACCTGTATTAGCAGATCCTGGCCGGGCTTATGGTTCCACGGCCCCTCTTTCCCATACCCGGATATTTCCGTGTAGATGATAGCGGGGTTGATCTTTTTCACCTGGGTATAGTCTAACCCGAGGTTTTCCATTACCCCGGGACGAAAATTATGAGTGATTACATCAGCATTCTCAATCAGCTGCCGTACAAATGCCAGGTCACCCGCGTTTTTTAAATCGGCTACAAAGCTTTCCTTATTTCGGTTGATCGTATGAAACAATAACGAGCTTTCATCAACCCATAAATTTTTTATAGCTAAGTGACGTCCTGCATCTCCTTTATCCGGCCGCTCAATTTTTATTACCCGGGCACCAAAATCGGCTAATCGTAATCCTGCTGCAGGACCCGATAAATATTGGCTGAACTCTAAAATAGTCACTCCTTTTAATGGTAATTGCATTGGATTTAGTTAGAGCACCTTTTAAACTATTTTTCGGTGCCGTTATTTGCAGAATTGTATTTAGTAAATTAAATTTTCAATTTTCCTGAATCGTCATTCGTTTCGATGCATCTAAAATGTCATACAATTAATATTTATTCTGCAAGTTTCGATCATGGATCGGGATGTAAGAAGGCATATGATCCATCAATCAGGCGAAGAAAACCGTCCTTATATTACTTGAATAATTTCTATTGTTACATTCGCTGATCATTTCTAATCCACCAGGCCAGATTGCAGCATGCAATTCTTTATAATGTTCTGATGCAGGTTTTCCTTACAACTGAACTGAAGCGTTGCACCAGCATTGAACTCATTTGAAATAGAATGATTAAAAAATATCATGTCTTATATAACCAGTTGATAATTTGTTGTATGCACGAGCCAATACCGCAAGATTTCGCTCATCTCCTTTTAAGCTTTCAATAGATTTAGAAAGATAGTAATCAACCGGAGGCATCATGGAGCCTATAACAGGCTTGGTAAAACCATAAAGTCCAACTTTTTCTTTGATCGCCACAGGCACAATCTCTGCCGGGTCTTGTTTGTTCCAATCGGCTAAACAGGTGATAAGTTTGGTATCGCTTCTTACTAATTTCCGCATAGCTTTGGTTCTTGAAATATCTCCCGCTTCATTCATTAACCAGTCTACTTCCTTTAACAGCGTTGAACCTGCATATTCTTTGCTGTTAACATCATAGGCGGTAAGCCAAATAATACAATGCGGTTTTGTTTTCTTAGTTATCTCTCTAATCTGTTTCCATGCCCTGTCAATAGCTCTACGACGAAAATCCAATTCAATGTCAGGGGTTATCTTATCTTTTCCAGGGAAGGATTTGTTCATCAATTCCTTAAACATTACCTGTTCACACGGCATCCACCTTAATGGCGGCATAGGGTCTTTTCCACCACCAGGATTATAAAACCAATCTAACATTATACCATCCATATCAGTTTTCTTTATAGCATCTTCAATAGATGTACACAAGTAATTTATATACATCGGGATGGTTTTCCTCCCATTTATTATTCGCTCCCACGCAAAAATATCCGAACACTTTCATATTCCTTTGCCGTCCGATTTTTACCATCTCTGTAAGAAAATCGAATTTTAAACCGGGTTGTTCAGGTATAATTCCTTTTTTGTACCAGGCATACCCATTGCATGAAACGCCAAATGAATGAACCACATTACAACCCAGGTCTTCGTACCACTTCATCAATGTCTTTGGATTTGCATCTGCCCATAAGCCCGGCTTTGCAAAACCATGAGCCCCTCCGGGTCCCCAATTGTAATCAATATTATAGGCTTTG
>CAXSIE010000121.1:10279-11993 GCA_964237295.1 uncultured Flavihumibacter sp.
TGGTTCATCAAGAGCAGCCATATTTTTGGGGAATCCACGGGAAATTGCATCAAGCGGCAAATATGAACCAACAACAAGGGAACCGATACCAATTGCTGATGACCTCATGAAATTCCTTCGTGAATTTTCAATTAATGATGAGTCACTTTCTTCTTTTGACATAAGGGGTTCTTTTAATAATAAAATTGCATTAGGTTGTTTGTCAGTACTTGCTTTTATTAGCTATTCATTTGCACCTTTTAAGCAGACATCATGCGTTTATAATTAATTCATTTTAGTTTTTTACTAATAAGTAATTTATAAACTAATTGTTATTCTTACGGTTGTAATATGATATTTTCGCCCTCAACTGTTTTAATATCCATAAAATCATTGTTAATCGCTTTTTTACCCTTGCTGTTTATAATATACCCACTCTTTCCCCAGGGCACTACAATCTTTAAATCATTGCCTTTCTCGCTTAATATTTTGATTCGGCCAACAAGCCCATTCTTTATAGTGGCTGTTACCAAAAATGCCCCTGCCGCCCTTAATTGATAAAATGTGGCATCTTTCTCTTTAGGCCAATTAGGAAAAAGCCGGATCGTGCCATCATAGCTTTGCATCAGGCATTCATTTATTACCACAGGCAGGCCAAAATTTTCAAACCAAATACCCATATTGGCCATGAAACCGTAATTGGTATTGTCACTATACCGGCCATGTGTTTGCATCACCATATCAGTAGCTGTTCCGTTGGGCAACAAGGAGTAATTCACCTGACGTTTGAACTTATCCAGATCCAACATTCCAATTCGTGCAGCTTGTAAATTGAGAAAAACTAAATCATTGCCTCCCTCGTTTTGCTGATTTTTAAAGGTATTTTTTACCAGATTTAGCTGTTCCTTGTCGGAATGCAATCCAAAATCCTCTCCGGGAAAAACAGTAATTAAAGCATTTGGAACGTTGTACACTACCTGATCATGCTCACCAGGAACTGACACCAATATTTCTCCATATTTTTTTGAAGTGGCAATAGGGTAATCAGGAAAATTTGACAAGATATCCTTCACATCAGCAAGCAGCTCTTTTTCTTTGTTTTCTGCGCTTAAAACCGCTGCCGCTTTTATAAAGGCATTAAAAACAAATTTGGTAAGGGTTAAATCTACAGCACAGTCATAATTATATTTAAAGCCGGGACGCAAGCCATATAACTCAGGTGGAATTGTTGGAAAGATGTGATAGTTGTGATCTTTCCAACGATCTCCTCCCCTCGCGTCAGGCCGCTTCATATACGCTACTAAAAAGGTTACTGCTTCCTTGATAGGCGTATAGGCCCTGTTCTTTAAGTATTCTTTATCTCCTGAATACAGGTAATGCCACCACAATCCCTGTACTGCCCATGGTGTTTCTGATATTTCCCATCCCCACGTAGGAACCGGGTACGGATTCATAGACATATCTACCGGGTAAGCCGAATGAGGAAAATAAGCTCCCGGCAAACCGTAATACTCTTTTGCCCACTTCCGGCTTACATCCATAAGTGATTCTATCAAATTAACATAAGGCAGGTTCTTCTCCAGGTGATTACTTGAAAAGGTCATCCAGAATGGCTGCTGGGTATTATAATTCATGTGATAATCGCCATGCCACGACGTACCAATTTTGTTATAACTCCAATTGGCAAAAAGACCCGGGCATGTAGCCCCATCCTTGGCGGCACAATTGAAAAAGT
>CAXSIE010000122.1:0-6808 GCA_964237295.1 uncultured Flavihumibacter sp.
ATGTTCAATCGCATACTGCAAAGCAAACTGGGTCCGGAGGGACATTATGTTTACAGCGATAATGATTTTATTTTTCTTGGTAAAATAGTGGAAGCCATCTCCGGAAAAACATTGGATCAGTATGTAAAGGATGAATTTTATGATAAGCTCAGATTAACTTCCACGGGCTTCAAGCCAAGAGAACGTTTCCCGCTAAGCCGGATTATTCCAACCGAACATGAAATCGGGTTTCGAAGTCAGTTATTAAGGGGAGACGTGCACGACCCCGGTGCGGCTATGTTTGGAGGTGTTGCCGGTCATGCGGGCCTGTTCAGCACGGCGTATGATCTTGCAGTTATTGCGCAGATGTTATTGGATCATGGAAACTTTAAGGGACAGCAATTTATTCAAAAACAAACCCTTGATCTTTTTACTGCGTATCAGAGTAATTTCAGCAGGCGTGGCTATGGTTTCGATAAACCTGAGAAAGATAATGCAACCCGTAAAGACCCTTATCCATGTTCATCCGCATCTCCACTTACTTTCGGACACACCGGCTATACAGGCACCTGCATCTGGATAGATCCTGCATACAATCTCGTATTCATTTTTCTGTCTAACAGGGTAAATCCTTTTGGTGGTGTAAATCTCAAGCTGAGTACTTTGAATGTTCGCAGCAATATCCAGGAAACTATTTATAAAGCATTGGGATTGAAATAACACTAAGAGCCTTGAAGAAACATCCGGATGTTATTAAAACATTTTAACTCTTTGAATATTGAACTTTCCATTCAATCACATCATTTTTTTTACCTTTGAGAAATATTGAACGAAAGAACAAATCTTAAATTATACGTTATGCCAGGTTATGAATTTTTTGGTGAAGAAGAAAGAAAAGAAGTAAACGATGTATTGGAAACAGGTATCCTGATGCGTTATGGATTTGATGGTGCCAGAAAAGGTATCTGGAAAGCAAAAGAACTGGAAACTGCCATTTGCGAAACCTTTCGTTGCAACTATGCACAACTAACTGCTAATGGAACCGCAGCGTTAACCACTGCCATGGCGGCGCTGAATATAGGGGCAGGTGATGAAGTGATTATGCCCGCTTTTACTTTTGTAGCAAGCTTTGAAGCAGTTCTATCGGTGGGCGCCATACCTGTTTTGGTAAACATAGACGAAAGCTTAACACTTAACCCTGATGCGGTACTTGCTGCCATCACTCCTAAAACAAAATGCGTTATGCCGGTACACATGTGCGGCAGCATGGCTGATATGGACGCACTTGTTAAGATATGTAAAGAATATCATTTAATTTTATTGGAAGATGCCTGCCAAAGTATTGGTGCAAGCTATAAAGGGAAAATGGTAGGCACTATTGGTGATGCCGGTACATTTTCATTTGATTTTGTTAAAACGATAACATGTGGCGAAGGTGGCGTTGTAATGACAAATTCAGAAGATATTTATTTAAAGTGTGATGGTTATACAGATCACGGCCACGATCATAAAGGTGTTGACCGTGGGTCCGATCTGCACCCTTTTATCGGCTATAATTTCAGGATCTCTGAATTACATGCAGCTGTTGGACTGGCACAGATCCGGAAACTGAATCAGTTTTTAACAATTCAGCGCCGTAATAATAAGTTGCTCAGAAGCTTACTGGAACTAATACCGGAAGTAAGTTTCCGTGTGGTTCCTGATGAGGATGGAGACAGCTGTTCTTTTTTAAGCTGGTTTCTTCCTTCTGCAGAATTGACCGCAGCCTTCGTAGAAGAAATGAAAGCTCAGGGAATTTTAGCCGGAAATTTTTACTGGTATAACAATAACTGGCACTATATCACTAAATGGGATCATTTAAAGAATGCAGTTTCTTTAAATAAACAATCTGATGAAGTAGTAAGAGCGCTGAAGTCTAATCTTGACAAGTCATTTGAAGAAAGTGACTCCATCATGAGCCGCTGCATTTCAACTGCAATCAGTTTATCCTGGAATGAAGACCAGATAAAAGATAAAGGAAACAGGATGGTTGATGTAATTAAGAAAGTATTACGGCATCAGTCTGTAACTGTATAAACTATATACCATGTAATAAAAAACCCTTCGAACAACCGAAGGGTTTTTTATTTATTCAAAATAATTGAAAATTATTTGCCTTCCAGTTTATTGCAATACTCCAGTGAACCCAACCGAAACCGGAGTGGAATTTTTGTGGTTTTTTCAAACTGTAATTCCTTTTGACAAAAGAATCCAAAATGTTGCGTGTAAAAATCAGGTACAACTATATTATTGCCTTGAAATTTCTGATAGGCCGGTTTATCCAAAAGATTAATCCTGCTTTTTAAAGGTTCGGAAAATTTAAAAGGTTTAACCGTTAGCATAGTCACTTCTGATAGCGGAGCAATTGTGAAAGGCATAACTGCAACCTGCGAGAAACTTTTTTCAAAGATCAAAACCATCAGTGCAACAATAAATTTAATTCTTCGTTTCATTTTCTCATGACGATTTCTATGTAAATTACGGCTTGATTTTTGTAGATCGCAACTTTTTTTGAATTTTTGAATGAAAGGTGAATAAATATTTTTAAGAGGACATGTCACTAAGTCAAAGTTTACAGCAAAGACTATTACAAAAACTATCACCTCAGCAGATTCAATTAATGAAACTGTTGCAGGTGCCAACAGCTAATCTGGAAGAGCGAATCAAAGAAGAATTGGAAGAAAACCCTGCCCTCGAACAAAGTGAAGATGACCATGATGAGAATTTTGACGATCCTAAAGAAGATACGGATACCGGTGAAGATGACCATGAGATGGATGGAGGTGAAGATGAATACGGAAATCTTGATATAAGTGATTATGTAGCTGAAGGAGATGATGAAGTGGGCGATTACAAACTTCGGGATGATAATTATCCTGAAATTGATGACAATAAAGTTATACCCTACCGCGTAGAAACCACCTTTCATGATATACTTGCAGACCAGTTAGGCATGTTGAAATTGGATGAACGTACTATGAAGGTCGCCGAACAAATAGTTGGTAGTATAGATGATGATGGTTACCTGCGTAGAGAAACAACTTCCATCCAGGACGATTTGGCATTCAGGCAGAACGTGGAAGTATCGGAGGCGGAAATCGAAGACCTTATTCATAAAATTCAGCATTTTGATCCGGCAGGTGTATGCGCCCGGAACCTTCAGGAATGTTTACTGCTGCAATTGAACAGGAGATTAAAGGAAGGTAAGGCGGTTGAAACGGCTATAGAAGTGCTTTCCAAGTACTTTGATGAATTTACTAAAAAGCATTACGACAAAATTCAACGCGGGCTGGGATTAACAGATGAAAAACTTAAAGATGTTATCAACCAGATAATAAAGCTTAATCCCAAGCCGGGTGGAAATATTGGAGAGTTGAACAAAGGAGAGAGCTACGTGATACCAGATTTCTTTGTAATGAATAACGGCGGTAAGCTTGAAATTACACTCAACTCAAAAAACGCACCTGACCTGCGTATAAGCGAGGGATATCGCGATATGCTGAGAGATTATGATAAAGGAAGCAAAAAAGATAAACGGCAAAAAGAAGCAGTGATTTTTATAAAGCAAAAAATTGATGCGGCCAAGTGGTTCATTGATGCCATTAAACAGCGTCAACATACTTTGTTAAGTACCATGGAAACCATACTGGATTACCAATATGAATTTTTTGTTACAGGTGATGAAACAACAATGCGGCCAATGATTCTTAAAGACATTGCTGAAAGAACAGGTTTGGATATTTCCACAGTCAGCCGCGTAGCTAATAGCAAGTTTGTGCAGACAGAATTCGGCACTTACCGGCTTAAATTTTTCTTCTCTGAATCATTAAGCACAGATAGCGGTGAAGAGGTATCAACAAGGGAAGTAAAGAAAATATTAAGCAATATGGTGGAAGCGGAAAGTAAGAAGAAGCCCCTGAGTGATGAACGTTTAACGGAGTTGTTACAGGAAAAAGGTTATAATATTGCACGCAGAACGGTAGCCAAGTATCGTGAGCAATTAAATATACCGGTGGCCAGACTAAGAAAAGAACTTTAAATTATAAATGGATAAAGACATACCTTACAACGGCGGTAATGATATTTTTGATGCACCTTATCAGCAGTTACCTGAAATACCCCGGCTGAAGAAGCAGCAGCCATCAGGTATAAGGCTCTTTGCAAATTTTTTTTCTATCATCTTCCATCCGTTATTTATTCCGGCATATATTGCTGCTTTCCTCTTATTCATTCATCCGTATATATTTTCCGGCTTTAATATAAAACTTAGAATACTCAGGTTTATTTCAGTAGTACTGCTTACTGCTTTTTTTCCGGCTTTTGTAGTATTACTGTTAAAGCAGTTAAAGTTTATTGAAAATATTTTTCTTAGAACCCAGAAAGACAGGATCATTCCTTACATCGCTTCGATGTTTTTTTTCTTTTGGATTTTTTATGTTTCCAGGAACTTACCCGATAGCCCGCCTGCTTTTGTGTTAATGCTTCTGGGTGTTTTTATAGCATCGATTGCAGCATTAATGGCAAATATTTATTTCAAAGTAAGTATGCATGCAATTGCAATGGGAGGGTTGGTTTGTTTTTTTATATTACTTTCCATGCAGGGAAATTTTTCTATGGGCATTTATTTATCAGCCGCTATATTTATTGCAGGATTGGTTTGTACCTCAAGGCTTTTAGTTTCCGATCACTATCCGTTTGAGGTATATGCGGGGTTTTTGCTGGGTGTAATAAGCCAGGCAATTGCAACCTGGTTTGTTTAGCTGTTCAGTATCCTTGATTGTTTAAGATACTTTTGAGTAGGATGATAAATAAAAAGACAACTGCCGTTTTTGATAGTATTGATTACCAGGGGCGACTCTTCTGATGGAACAGCCGGACAACCATAACTCCTTCCACAAAAAGTATTAGACGTTACAAAATGATCTCCTACATAATCCGAACCATGAACAACAATATTCCTTCCATTGGCTTTATCGTTGAATCCTTTTTCCAGACCCCTGATTTTTAAAGATAAGCCATGACCACCTATATAAGTATCACCTGTAATATAAAACCCCAGGCTGCTTTTTAGTGAATTTGGATTATTGGAAAAAGAATTGGCATATTCAGATCCGGAATTTTTTCCATGAGCTACGAAAGTATTAAGCACAAGTTTTTTCTTCTCTATATCTATTACATATAAACGCTTGTTTTTTGAAGACTGGCTAAAATCACAAATAGACAAAATATTCTTATTTAACAACAGTCCTTTTTGCTGTAAATAAATAAATCCTTTAATTCCATATTCAAGGGCTTTGATGCTCAAACCTTTCGTATCAAGATGAAGAGAATCGTTAAGCATGGTTGCTTCCGCTGCAGCCAATGAAAAATAACCCGCTTTCTTTGCTGGTAAAATTAATTCGGCTTTAACAACCGGTTTTGTTTTACCGTTAATTAAAAAAGGAAATGAAACTAATAAAGTAATAAAACAAACTGTTTTTACCGATAAAATAATCCTTCGCATGTAATATCTGTTTTCAAATCTAATAACGTAATATACCAAAAGAAATTATAAGTATTAATCACCATTTACAGATGTCGAATAGCAACGTATAATACACTATTTGGTTAAGCCGGGTTTCTTAAAAATTAGTTAAAGGAATATAGCAAACATATTTTTATGTTTAGATAACCGAGAACCGATTAAAGGATGCATACGTTGTTATGCAGAACGCAAATTTGAATGGAAGATCTAACGTTTTAGCTTTGCTTTGCAGATGCTTTCGCTGAGAAGTCCAACGAGTATATTTTTAAAAGCAGCAGGAATAAAGAAATAAGTAACGGGCCAAAAATAAGTCCAATGAAACCAAATAAGTTTAAGCCGGCCAGAACTCCTAAAACCGTCACAAGCGGATGGATATCACCTATTCTTTTTGAAAGCATTATTCTGAAAACGTTGTCTGCAAGGCCAATGATCCCGAATCCATAAGCAAGCATTAAAATGCCTCTCCATCTTTCGTCCTGGGCAAAAACTATAATTGCCAGCGGAACATAAGCCATAGCTGCACCTACAATTGGTAACATGGCAGTAACGCAGGTAACTACAAACCAGAAAACGGGTTGATCAACTCCTGAAATAAAATATCCTATCAATCCAACTACTCCTTGCAGGAATGCTATCAGCGGAATGCCAATAGCATTAGACAGAACAATGTTATTTACCTCCATCCCTACTTTGTTGGTATTTTATTCGTTCATAAAAGAAGTAAACATCAACACACAAGCTGCGGCGCCCGGTTTCCATTTTCTTACATAAACCATTCTGAACATCCACTTACGCATCAGCACATAAAAAGTTAAAGAACCGAGGAAAGCAGGTATGAAATTTTTTAGTTCAGTAAATAAAATAAAGCCCAGTAATAAAAGAATAATAATAAATGAAATCTGCCGAAGCTTAGAGGCATCAATATAATTACTCATAATCACAAGTTAAGAGAATACGCTAAAAAATCCGGTCTGCAGATTACAATTTATATTTTTATCGATTTCCATTTCCCTTTGCGAAAAATAATAATCCCTGTAGTAGTAATGATAGCTTCTGCGATAATAACAGCAAAGAATACGCCTGTTGGCCCCAGGTTAAAAGTTATTGCCAGCAAGTAGGCCAGAGGAATCTGAAATGCCCAGAAGCCAACAAGATTGATCCATGTAGGCGTCCTGGAATCACCCGCTCCATTAAATGAACTGGTAATTACCATCCCCACCCCGAAAAAAATATAACCGAAGCTGATGATGCGAAGCGCTTTTGATG
>CAXSIE010000122.1:6818-11965 GCA_964237295.1 uncultured Flavihumibacter sp.
TTCTTTATCATTATTCATAAAGCGGATTATTTGTTCGGAAAAGAAAAGAACAATGATCGAAACGAAAATCATAAAGATGGCATTATACCTGGCTGTTTTCCATACTGACAGCTCTGCCCGATCAGGTTTTCCTGCGCCCAGATTTTGCCCGACAAGTGTTGATGCAGCATTGCTCATTCCCCATGCCGGCAAAATAAAAAACATAATGATGCGTAGTGCAACAGTGTATCCTGCAATTGCTGCACTGCCAAACCGCGCCACTATCTTAGCCAATATGATCCAGCTGGCGGATGCAATCAGAAATTGAAAGGTGGCTGTCCAGGAAATAGATAGCAAAGATTTAATGATCTTCATATTAGGTACCAGGTACTGCCAACGAATCTTAATGATTCTTTTGCCACTGAATAAATGGAACAACTGGTAACAAACACCGGTACCTCTGCCTAAAACGGTAGCTATTGCTGCACCGGTTAACCCGAAGCCATGCAGAGGGCCTATCCCGTAAATCAACAATGGGCACAAAATAATATTGCAGATATTGGCAAGCCATAAAGAGCGCATTGCAATGGCTGCATCCCCGGCGCCCCTAAATATTCCGTTGATTAAAAATAGCAGGATGATAACGATATTACTGCCAAATATTATCCTGGTATAAGTAGTGCCAACGGCTATAATATCTGAAGAGGCACCCATTAATTGCAGGATATCCTGCGCAAAAAGTACTCCGCTAATACTGATAAGCAAACTTAAAATAAGGGAGATCAAAACTGACTGCATGCCAGCTCTTCCTGCTTCTTCCGGGTTTTTTTCTCCAATACGCCGGGAAACCATCGCTGTAGCAGCCATACTTAAACCTATGGCAATTGAGTATACGATTGCCATCACCGACTCAATTAAGCCAACGGTGGAGACGGCCTCTTTACCCAGTTTCCCAACAAAAAAAATATCTACAACTGCAAAAACCGATTCCATTACCATTTCAAGAATCATGGGAATGGCCAGCATAAACAACGCTTTGCGAATACTGCCTTCAGTGTAATCATGTTGTTCGCCTTTTATGGCGCGCTTGAAAAAAGAGAAAAGTGATGAGAGCCCTAAAGGGCTGATTTGATTAGATGACATGAAATACTAAGTTTAAAATAATACAGGTAACCGAAGAGATAAGTAGTAATAAAACCGTAATTAGGGAAGAAAAGATCCTGTAATAAAGGATCAACTTAGAACTTCATATGCTTATATTTAAGAACTGTAAAGATTGTAAAAATAAAATAGGAATGCAAATTTTTTTTATTGTGTAAAGTTTACAAGCCTTTAAATATAAACTATTAACCTTTCGTTGAATATATAAATGAAGTTCTGATATCAGAGCGCCTGTAGGAGCAATAGCAAATTTTTCAGCTTAAGAAAAATGGGAAAGACGGCAATGAATGCTTACCGTATGCGTGAACAAGATCCTGAAAGAATATCATATAGAAATTCTTGTTCCTGAAAAACTGATCCTGAATTCATTAGGGGTACAACTTTTCTTTTTCTTAAAGATCCGGTTGAAATTTGAGATATTATTAAATCCGCAATGATGAGCGATTTCTGAAATGGATTGCGTTGTATCTGTTAACATCCTGGAAGCATGACCCAGCCGTATTTCAATCAAGCTTTCAATAAATGTATTACCCGTGTGGGATTTAAAATAGCGACTAAAAGATGCTTCTGACATGCTTGCAATACGAGAGGCTTCTCCCAGGGAAACCGTTTTATTGAAATTACTGTTCATGTACTCGAATGTTTTTTCAATACGGCGGTTATTATAAGAATGTGCTTTTGCATTAAAACCGGCTTTTGATAAAACCCGCATATTATTTGAAGCGGCAAGATCATGCAAAACAGACATTAGTTCTAAAACAGCATTAAAACCCCGTTTATTGCCAAGCTCGGTTATTCTCGGAAATAACAGCTGTGCTGTTTCACGGGAGAATAAAATTCCCCGGGAAGATTTTTCAAACATAGCACTGATAAAACTTAACTGGTTACGGCGTAAAAAATTCTCGTTGAAAATATCCTTGTGAAATTGAATGGTAACTTCGCTGATCTCCTGGCTTTTGCAATTATGAGTGACCCATGTATGCGGTAGATTGGCGCCCAGAAGTATAAGCTCATAATCATCTATCTCTTCCATATGATCGCCTACCACCCTTTTTGCTCCTTTGGCGTTATAAATGAAGTTCAATTCAAGTTTTTCATGATTATGCAATGGGAAGTTGAATGCAGTTTTTGTTCTTAAAAATATAGTAAAACAATCGGATTGATCCAGTGAAGTTATCTCCCTCAAAATATTCTTTTTCATCATAATCACGCCATGAATTGACGCATTTGCTTTCCACTGCAGAATAATTTTAAAAAATCACTTCCAAGATACAGCAATTCAAAACACAATTTCCTGCTTAGTTTAAACCATTATAAAAATATGAGGTAGTATTAACGGCAGTTTAAGTAGTTATGTTACAAAGTTTACATGCTGTTTAAACAGCACTCAGTAGCGCATCAATTTCCGCCGGAGTTTCAGAGATCTCAATTCCCCAACCTTTGGAAAGGAACATAACAGTAACAACCTGGCCGTTATCCGACTGTTTAGCATAGTAGTAAACTATACTATTTGCATTTACATGAACTGTTGTTCCTGCTAGATTTAACTTAATAATTACTGGTTTCATAAAAGCTATTTGATATAAGTTTTCAGGGTGAATATATAAAAATCTTACTGATATTGATGCAAATAGAAGAACATACTAATCTAAGATAGTAATAAAAATATTCCGATCACATTGTTAGAGATAAAATATATCGTCTTTCCGAACGTTTCCTTAATAAAGAAATTTGCAATAAGATATTACTAACCGGGATTAACAGGGAATTGTAGAAATAAATCCGCTATACTGTTCCTGTTGGATTTGAATATAATCAAAGTAATTCTTTTATGGATTTGTCTATTTGAGCAATTCTGTCATAATTTAATCTGTAATAAACAAATTTTTTATCTCTTTCTGTTTTAACGATCCCGGCTCGGCGCATAATTGCAAGATGTTGAGAAGCAACAGATTGTTCGAGCCGGAGTTTGCCATATATTTCACTTACTGTCATTTTTCCATTTTCTTCCAGCAAATTAAAAATTTGCTGCCTCAACAAATGGTTTAAGGCACGAAGAATTATTGCAGTTTTTTTTAAAAGAAAAAAATCAATTTTTATGTCTTTATCCATAAACAACTCGTTATGTTTTAATATGTAAACAGTAAGTAAATATGAACATTAGATGTAACGAAATTTTTAATCAAATCAATTTTTCTAATAGCAATTTAGCAATATGCTGTATCACAGGTGCAATTAAGTTATATATAATTTTTTTTAATTACCCTGTATATAAAGATAGTATTTTTATACTACTGAATTGGCAGATACATTGCTTATATTTTATATATTAAAATTTATAGTTATAGTAATTATGATTAATCTATTATATGTCAGTTAAGCCCGTGAAGCAGGAAGAAAAAAGTCCCGAGATAGATTTTAAAAAGATCCAGGATATTATTTATTGGGCAAAAAAATGGGAAGTATCACCAAATCAGCTAATTGATGCATCACGAATGCTGCAAACAAGCAGTGTCAGGCAAATTGAAGCATATTTAAGGGGGAAAGGCTTTGCCATCTAGGCAATGATCTTTTTATACATCTAACTGCTGATGTTACACCAGTATTGATTTTTACTCAACCATAAATTCTGCCAGGTATGAAATGCCGGTGTTTTATACTATTACCCTTATTTTTAATTCCTGGATTTTTTAGCTGGTCTCAATCGCAGGAAGGCAAAAAATATCATTTGTTGATAGGAACATATACCACTGGTAAAAGTGAAGGCATTTATGTGTATTCCTTCGATTCAGGAACAGGAGATGTTGTTCATGAGCAAACAATAAATGGAATTGCCAATCCTTCATATTTAGCTATTTCTCCCAATCGTAAATTTGTTTATTCGGTTACCACCGATAAAAATCAACCCGGCGCAGTGAGCGCCTTTTCGTTAAATACGGGTTCCGGTTTGTTAACTTTTCTTAATCAACAATCTTCCGGAAATCAGGGTCCCTGTTATGTTTCGGTTGAAAAAAACGGCACTTATGTTTTTGTTGCAAATTATGGAGGGGGAAGTTTGGCAGCCCTTCCTGTTAAAGCCGATGGTTCACTTGATACCGCTTCGCAACACATTATTAACAGTGGAAATAGTATTAATAAAGAACGCCAGGAAAAGCCGCATGTGCATGCTGTGGTATTATCGCCAGATAACCAATTCCTGCTATCACCTGATCTGGGAACAGATAAAGTAATGAGTTTTCAATTTAATAAGAATGCAAAAACACCGTTAACTCCTGCAACAATACCTTTTTATAAAACCGATCCGGGCAGTGGTCCCCGGCACCTGACCTTCCATCCGAATGGAAAATTTGCTTACCTCATCCAGGAAATAAATGGAACAATAAGTGTATTCTATTATCATAAAGGGACATTAAAAAAGTTACAAACCATTACAATGCTTTCAAAAGGCTTTAAAGGTGAAATACGTGCTGCTGACATTCATGTTTCACCGGATGGAAAATTTCTTTATGGTTCAAATCGGGGAGATGCAAATGAAATAGTGATTTATACTGTCAATGCGCAGAGTGGAAAACTTACATTGGCAGGACGGCAATCGAGCCTCGGAATATCGCCACGCAACTTCATGATAGACCCAACCGGCCACTTTGTTTTAGTGGCAAATGAAAAAAGTGATAATATCTTCATTTTTAAAAGAAACATTCAAACAGGCCTTCTTACTGCAACCGGAAAAAAAATAGAAGTGGGCAGTCCGGTATGTTTAGTAATGACTCCAAAAGATTAATGCAGGCCTTTTGAATCTCTGCAAATCAATTCTTACCCTACTACTTACCGCAATTTAATATTGCTTGAAGGGTGTTTATTGCTATGGGTGCCTGCTCCGGCATCAACAGATTTTAGGAGCAATAACATCATTTAACCAATTGGAGATCAAATTTTAAGTATAGTATAGCCTACCTTTAATTGTTTAAATTTAGTGTATGGTAATGTTAATATTAGGCTTCATAATT
>CAXSIE010000123.1:0-11905 GCA_964237295.1 uncultured Flavihumibacter sp.
ATCAACTGCCACTCGGTAAAACTTCCCGCCTGCGTCATATTGTTGGTGGAAACGCCGGTGGTGGTTTTGAATGGTATGGCTCTCCTCAAACAGCAGTTAGAAACGGTGTTACGGCACTTGAACTGAATGATGAAGGAAAAATTATACGCTTTACAAGTGTGTATGATGGACGGCAGTTGGGCGAAGAAAAAAGAACGTCAATTATCTATTTATCTGCTAAAGGGTAACAATTCATTTATCCAAATATTAGCCGCAATTAAAATCGACGGTTCTATAACTAATGAAACTTGAAATTTAAAATTATTATGAAAAAAATAGGAATTGTTGGAAGTGGAAATATGGGAAGAACTATTGGGCTAAACTGGGCAAATAAAGGACATCAGGTTTTTTTTGGCCATAGGAGAAGTGAAGTGTTAGCAGAAATAAAACAATTGGCTAACCCGACAATGATTCAAACAGGCTCAAATCAGGACGCTATTTTAAACTCTGATGTTATTTTATATTGTATCAGAGACACAATGCCATCGGAAATTTTAGAAATAAAATATTGGGATAATAAGACTGTAATCGACTTGAACAATTGGGCAAATCCTTTAAATTTCGATTACGAACCGATTACAAAATCAATTGCAGAACGCTTTCAGGAAGACATCCCCAATGCTCATGTTGTGAAAGCATTGAATAACCATGCACAAGAAACGTTTGAGTTGACCTTTGATGAAATCAAGGCAACAAATGCAGGCAGCTTCTTTTGTGGTAACATTGAATCAGCTAATAAAATTGTAGAAGATTTAATTAACGAAACGGGCTTAACGGCAATAGAAAGCGGTAAGCTTAACCAGGCAAGAATTTTGGAAGGCATGGCGAATCTTATAAGGCTATTAATGAAAAAACGCGGACTATTTATTTCGTATGCATTAACGAATTTGCCTGAGCCAAATGATAAAAAATTTGGTGGACGAAAGGTTACTAATTTAAAATAGAACTCGAAAATGCCGCTAACAAGTGCCAAAATACAGGCTGTACATTGTAACCATCAGCAATTGTAAAAATATTTAACTTTTGTTCCAGCAGACATAACGCTGTTCGGCATTAGTTGTTATCTTCAACTTCAATTTTTCAATTAGGCATTTGTAGCAGGACACAGTGCTATTGCCTGCACTTCGACAATACTTTTTCGTTAGCAGTTATTGTAGCGCGTGACACCTAAATGACAACGGATACAAAAAAATATGATTTTAAAAAAGGACTTCCGCAAGAATTTGAAATTGTAGACTTGGCTGAATTGTATCAGAAACATAAATCTACTTTAAACACAACACATAGAGCAGACTTTTATCACATCATTTGGTTAAAAATTGGAAGCCCAACAACTCATTTGGTTGATTTTAATCCAATAAAAATAGAATCCAATTCTTTACTATTTCTAAACAAAGACATCGTTCATCGTTTTGACAATCAAACTGAATTCGGTGGAAAAGCAATTTTATTTACCGACAGTTTTTTCTGCAAGACAGATAGCGACACCAAGTTCTTACGGAATTGTATTTTGTTCAACGATTTATTTTCCGTTTCTCAAATCAAACTGGAAAAATCATCTGCAATTTTTACGGATTTGTTTCAGCAAATGGAAACAGAATTGACAAATTCAAAAGATATATACCAATGGGATATTCTGCAAAATCATTTGCATAATTTATTGTTGCATTCCGACAGAGAAAGTCGCAAGCAAAATTTTAGTGAAATAAAGAAAGATGCCAACCTTGATTATGTAATGCTGTTTAAAGACCTTTTAGAAACAAATTATAAAAATATAAAACAGGCAAATCACTACGCCAAACAAATTATTATTACAGAAAAACGCCTAAACCGAGCCACTACAGAGGTTTTGGGCAAAACTGTTAAAGAAATAATTGACGACAGAATTGTATTAGAAGCCAAAAGAATATTGGCTCATACCACAGAAAGCTTTAAAAAAATTGGCTATCTTTTGGGTTTTGAAGAACCTACCAACTTTATAAAATATTTCAAAAAACACGCACATCTTACACCAATCGAATTCAGGAAAAAAATCAATCTGGCGTAGAAGTATCATTCAAAAGCGCATTCTTACCTTTTTCTTTATTTATAATCCTTGCAAATTTGCATCGTAATAAATAAAGAAAAATGGAAATTTCAAATAAAGAAAAAGTAGTTGCTCTTTTAAAAAGCATAGAAACAGGATCAACAGAACCTGCTGGATACATTAATGCAAACAAATACATTCAGCACAATCTGGCCGCTGCTGATGGATTGGCAGGTTTTCTTGCAACATTAAAAGCACTTCCTCCCAATTCTGCAAAAGTGAATACCGTTCGTGTTTTTCAAGATGGGGATTATGTTTTTACACATAACGATTACAATCTTTTTGGGCCAAAAATCAGTCTCGATATTAAGCGATTCGAAGATGGTAAAATTGTTGAGCATTGGGATAATATGCAAGAAACAGCAAAGCCAAACCCGAGTGGAAGCACAATGATTGACGGTGAGACAAAAATAAAAGACTTGGATAAAACCGAAGCAAATAAAGCATTAGTAAAAAATTTAATTAAAGACGTTTTAGTTGACGGAAAAACGGAAAAACTATCTTCTTATTTCGATGGAGATAATTACATTCAGCACAATCCTCTAATTCCTGACCAGCTTTCAGGATTATTAAAATCAGTGAACGAGTGGGCAAAACAAGGTATTACTATAAAGTACGATACGATCCACAAAGTATTAGGCGAAGGTAATTTTGTTTTAGTGGTGAGCGAAGGGCATTTTGCAGGAAAACACAATTCTTTTTACAATTTGTTTAGAGTAGAGAATGGTAAAATTGCCGAGCATTGGGACACTATCGAAGAAATTCCTGCCAAAGCACATTGGAAAAATAATAATGGAAAGTTCTAACAAACTTCATTTGTATCACACAAAGCCATTCTCATTTTGGGAATGGCTTTGTGTGGACAGAAAATAACTACCGCTATCAGCTAAGACTTCGTCGGGTGCTTAGCACCAACGATGGCGCCTATTCCAACCTCTTGTTCTACCTTTCACAACTAGCAGTGTTCATTCTATGGAATGGGTAGCTGAGATTATATTTGGTTGTACCTTTTAAGCGCTTCGATAAAATAATAATCCGCATATGATAAGGGTACGTCTACTTCTACCCCATGTGCAATGCTGCCTACACTGTGCATCAATAAAAAATTACCGTTTGTACCCAGCGGCGCACGGTATGCCGGGCTCGCCAAAGAATGTAATATTTTAACTGCAGCAAGGCGATACTTTTCTCCTTTATCTTTCAAATAGGTACATAGTTCCAGCAATGCAGATGCGGTAATAGCAGCTGCAGACGCGTCCCTTAATTTTAAATTATACTCTTTAGCATGTGATTTTACGCCGGGTGTATATCCTGCCTGGCCTGCATTAAAATCCCAGTAAGGCACTAAATCTTCCGGCAGATTTTTATTGTCAAGATACCAATCGGCCATGCCCTGGGCAGCTTTTAAGAAACGCTTGTCCTTTGTCTCCCGGTAAGTCATTGTGAAACCATAGATAGCCCAGGCCTGACCCCTTGCCCAGGTTGAATTATCAGCATAGCCCTGTGCGGTTTCACGTGCCAGCACTTTACCGGCGGCTGTGTCGTAACAGACTACATGATAAGAACTGTAATCTTTTCTGATCTGATTTTTTAGCGTATTGTTTGCATGGGTGATTGCTATATGGCAAAAAGATGTATCGCCTGTTTCCCGGGAAGCAAAAAACAGCAATTCCAGGTTCATCATATTATCAATGATAACCGGGAAATTATATATTTTGTTACCGTGCCAGGAGGAAAAAGTATTCCATGATTTGATACAACCGGTTACAGGGCTAAAGCGTGTGCAAAGGGATTTGGCAGCTTGAATTAAAATATTTTTATAGGCAGGATTGCCTGTAATGCGGTAAGCATTGCCAAAACTGCAATACATCATAAAACCAAGGTCATGATGTTGTGTAAAATTTTTTAATGGCTCCAGTTTCTCCGTCCAGCCCGCAGCCGCCTTTTCAAGCATGCTATCTCCGGTGTACTCATAAGTATACCAGAGATTGCCCGGAAAAAATCCGGGCGTCCAGTCATACATACTGGTAGTAACCAGTTTCCCTGTTTTATCTATTGTCTTCGGAAATGCGAGAGGGTTCTTATCCGCTTCATTCAGCAGGTTTTTCAGTTGCCTGTCTGCATACCTGAAATTGTCATTAATAAAATCCGTGTCTTTAACCGGCCCATTAAAAGCCATCCATAAAATGATAGAAAAAAGAGGGGGAAAAAAAATACTTTTCATCTGGTAAAGTTGAATGGGTTTAAGTGTGATGGCTGATTTGTTTCGACAAAAACAGGCTATAAAAAACAGCAGCATGATAAAACACCGGTGATTTGCTATTTCGCCGCTGTAAAAACCAAACTATTTCCGCCCATTGTTTTTGGATTCTTTACAGTAAAAACAAGTCTGTATACGGTTGTTCCCCAGGATTGCTGAAGCCTTTTGTCTTTAACTTCAATGGTTTCTATTTCCGGCATCAGCTCGGCCGCATTATATTTCAGGTCAAGCGATGCTCCGCCACTGGTCAACTTTAACAAGCCGTCCTTAATTTTCTCCGGCTTTGCAGGTGTCATAAAATGAAGCTCCGTTTTTCTATTGTTTTCTGTAAGTATATACTTGTCACTGATAGTAAATGATTTTCCACGATCCAGTTTGTAACTGCGCATCCATGCTTTCACTTTTGCTGAGTCGGGGTATGCACCGGCAATATCCAGTGAAAAATCCACACTGCCGGCTGCCGGTTTAAACTGCAGGTTACGCGCCTTGTATTTCGATCCTTCTTTTTGCTGCACGCCGTTAATCAACGGCACGTTGTGATAGGCAGACTGCATCGTCCAGATAGTATAACGTTCAGGGCCAAACGTTTGCCTCCTGTAGATCTCGCTGCCGATATCAATCAGAAAAGGCGCACCGTCATAAAATAAAATACATGAACCCACGTCATTGTGATTATGACTTTCGCCATTGTGGCCACCGATGGCTGAAAAATAGAAACCACCACTACTACCTGCCTTGTCCCTTGCGCCCATAATCTCAGTACCAGACAACCAAAATTCTTTCAATAAGGGTTTCCCGATAGTACCCGCCAGTACTTTTTTTGCCTGCAAAATATTTTCTACAGCTGATTCTACAGTTTCGCCGGGCACCTGTTCTTTCCATTTCTGCTGGTCGGCGAGGTAGCTGCCAAAATCTTTCATCAGCGTATCGCCCGTAGCTTCTCCATAATCATATATCAAACCCGCATCAGGGTTTAATTTTGCGGAAGCATCCGCGTAATTGAGATAATAGTGATCATTGATGTAGGCCTTATAAATATAGCTCCCGATATTTTTGATCAGGGGATCATTGAATTTATTGATTGTACCGCCTGTTGCCTGCGACAGCAAATTCAGATACCTTTACAACATGCCCCCGGCAGCAGACCAGTAAGCAGGCCCTTCCTCGCAACCGCCATCATCTTTATAATAATTGATAAACTTGTCGGCCGAGCGCATGGTTTTATAAACACCTTCCCGCTTTTTTTGCAGATCTTTTTCTATCAACAGGATACAGGTAAGGGTGTTATAATTAACCCAGATATTCCAGTTATTCACCTGAACATTTTCTTTTTGCAGCGCCATCCACCAGAAATCATTCCTGGCATAGTATGGCTCCAGCACCCGTTTGCCGATTTCAAGTACAATGCGTTTTGAAATCAGCGGATTGATCTTATTAAATTCTTTGTTGAAAAAATAATGTATCCACGAAAGCATGGCCGATGTCATGCCTACTCCCAAATCGATAACCGGCTCTTGCACATCCGGCAAGCCTGGTCCAGGCTTTTGCATATAGAGGTGCGCTGACAATGCCCAACTGCTCATTTCGCACAAGGCCCACACACCATCAGCCATTTGCGGAATAAAACGCCCTTTGCCTTCTGCCAGTTCCGCCAGCACCAGTTTACGCAATGTGCCGGTATTTTGACTGTATACATTCTGCATGGTATCCCTGTTGCCTGATATTACAAATTCCTGGTAGGAGCTAGCCGGCACCACCTGCCATTTATAACTGAGTAATTTTTCTCCGTCCGCTATCCACCGGTTTCTGTAAACAGCAGGCAGGCTTTCCCATTGCCCGCGGTCGTTGTACGCAGGAAATTTAACCCAGCCCGTTCCACTGATTAGTTGCTGCTGTAATTGTTGTACAGTAAGGGAAGAAGCAAGCATCTCTCTTTTTTTCTGGGCCTCCGTAATACTCGCAACAGAAAAAAGCAGCACAATAATTAAAGGAACCCTATTTTTCATTTTAGTTTGTTTAAAAAAACTGATCAATCCCGGTTTGTAATTCCTTGCGTCTCCTATGTTTGTTAAAGAACCATAGAGGCAGGGAGAAACACGAGGGATTTTTTAATGAGATATTCAGTTAGATTATCGCTGTGCCTCTCTTTGTCTCCCTGTCTCTGTGGTTCAAAGTTTCTTCGTGCCTTTGTGGCCATTAGTTTAACCAGCCTGCATTCTGGGTTAATTTTGTATTGATTTGTATTTCTGATGCCGGAATGGCCCAGTTATAAATATAATCACCCTGCCACGTATAGGTATTTACGTTGGCACCCCATATTTGTTTTACGCCATTGCCGGGATAAAAAACTTTTTCTTTCCATGTTTTCCAGCGCAGTTCATCAAAGAAACTGATTCCTTCATTCATAAATTCAAGGCGGCGCTCATTACGTATTCTTTCTCTTAAATCGACCTGACCTGTAACCATTGTAGCGGGTGATGAATTTAGCAAAGCCACACCTGCCCTTGCTCTTACGGAATTTATCAAATCAACTGCTGTAGTGCTGAAGCCCTGTTCATTAATGGCTTCCGCCCACATTAGTGCAATATCTGCGTAACGGATAACCGGCAGGTCTATCGGGCCGGTGACCCTGCTGATTAACTGTGTAGAACCTTCATAAACAAACTTGCGGTACAGGTAAAAGAACTGATTTTTTGTATCGGTAAACAAATCAGAGATTGGTGGATTTTCATCACGTGCCGGCCAGCGGGAAGTAAAGGTCTGGTCAACGCCATTGATGGGCCTTCCCAGGTAGGTGGAATAGGGTGTGATAACATTCGCCTTTAAACGGGGATCCCTGTTTTCGTATGCGGCTTTAACACGGGCCTCATTGCCTACCGGACGATATAAAGACATATCCAGTCCACGCGCAGCTGCAGCTGTAATTTCGGCAGCAGTCAGATTGTCTCTTAAAAAGTATACTTCACGTTTTACCGGTGCCATTGCGTTGTAGCCGGGTATAATGGCATCCCAGTTAAATTTGGTACCGTCAATATTCTCAAACATATCCACGCCATTTGGCGATACCAGGTATGTGTTCCAGCAAGATCCGAATGAGGAACGCGAACCGCAATAGAACTGTGTGGTAGAACCATACCCGTCCTGGTTGATGTTCTGGATAGAAAAAATCATCTCGTCTGATTTCTCATTGGCCAGCGTAAAACAGTCTTTATAGGACCCTGCAAATAGTTTGTATCCTGCATCTTTTACTTTCTGGAAATCCGCCACTGCGTTTGCCCATTGTTGTTTGTACATATAGGCTTTACCACGCAAAGCATAGGCTGCGCCTTTTGTTACATGCCCGTTACCGGCATCTGTACCGCTATATTTCAAAGGCAGGTTGGTTTCGTTTATGGCATCTGTAAGGTCTGCAATTACGAAGTCCCAGATTTTATCTTCTGTTTCCCTTGCTTGTGTAGCACCATTCACATCCACATTCTCCTGGTAAAGCGGCACACCCCTGAACATCTGGTTAAGTCTTGAATAATAATAAGCTCTTAAAAATTTACACTCTGCTACGTACCTTGCTTTTTTTTCGGTAGCCGAGGGCGATTTTAGCGGAATATTAATGATGGCATCATTAGCCCTTTTCACACCTTCATACAACTGTTGCCAGTTGGCGCTGAACAAACCATTGGAGGAAGTAATTGTTCCACCAAGCAGGGCATCCAAATCCCGGCCCTGGCCAGTGTAAGCATACCGGTCAAACTGATACAATTCATTCCCGGTGGCGCCACCAGTGGCAATACTTAAACGCATGGCCTGGTACACACCCGTTACCCCCTGACTAGTGAGACCGTCTGAGGTCCACATGGTAGCAGAACTGGCGGCATTGTACGGCGCGGTGTCTAACAGATTTTTCCGGCAGCCGGCAATTGACATAACGAATAATATGATTAATAGCTTTTTCATCAGCGTAATGTTTGTTTGTTTAAAATGTTCTGAACAAACCTGCCATATAAAATTTTTCTTGCTCTCACTTTTCGAAATACCTTGTTTATATGGCCGGGTCATAAAATTTAGTTTTGGTTTTTAGAATGTTACCGTTACACCTGCAGCATATTGTTTCAGCGTTGGGTATCCGATACTCGGCCCTATTTCAGGATCGAGTCCCGGGTAACTTGTAATGGTAAACAGATTTTCAGCAGACAAATAAATTCTCGCGCGGGTTATCAATGCTTTTGAAGCGTACTTCGCCGGTATGGTGTACCCCACCTGCAGGTTCTTCAGTTTTATATAACTGGAATTGTACAACCAGAAAGTACTGCTGATGGTATTCTGGGCATCTGAATTGTATTTCATCCGGGGATATTTACCGTTGATATTATTAGCAGGGTCGGTTGGGTTGGCCTCATTATAAAAATAATGATCCCCTGCTACTCTTTGGGTAACACCAAAGCCGTTGCGGGTAGTAGTTGTATTGTAAGAGTCGTTCCAGTAATACTGCATACCTGCACTACCTGCCCATAACATGGAGAGATCGAAACCTTTCCAAGCAAGATTGGCACTGAAACCGAAATTGTATTTAGGTGTTGAGGACGTACCTGTAAATTTGCGATCGAATGTATTGCCATAAATACTATCCCTGTTGTTGTCAGCATAAATGAAATCACCATAATTGAGCAATGATTTGTTGGCAGGAAGTGCAGTGCTACCTACCGGTAAAAATTTATATCCGGCAGCCATCATGGATTTAACCCAGTTCAGATCTGCGGCAGTTCTGATCATACCCGTTTGAGGACCGCCATTAATATTTACACTGCCGTCTGCATTGGTATAACTTCCATTTCCCCGATACAAGGTCTGCATAAAGTATTCATTGATGGCATGATCTTCAACGATCAGCGTATTGGATCCGTTGTTGGAAGCAGCGCCTATATTTGATGTATATATTCTTTTTCCGCTGGCATCGGTAACAAATCCTTCTACCAGTTTGCCTTTGTAACCGGTAACGGTGTTCCTGTTGTAAGCGAAATTCCCTGACAAAGACAGATCAAGTTGCCCGATTCGATTACTCCACCCAAGTGTTAATTCAATACCCTTGTTTAAAACAGCGGCTGTATTTTGAATAGGAGCGCTTGCTGTACCTAACACCAGCGGAACTGGCGGTGTGGTAAGAATACCATCGGTTTGCCTGTTGTACCAGTCAACTTCAACATTTAATGAATGAAATACAGTGGCTTCAAGACCTATATTTGTTTGCGTGGTACTCTCCCATTGCAACAGGGGATTGGCAATACTGCCCTGCCGCAAACCGGCAGCTGCTAAACCGTTAAAAGAATAATTGACCGCACTATACACGGCCTGGTAGGCATAATCGTTGGCCGAACCATTATTGGTAGCGCCGAAATTACCCAGCTTGCCCCATGAACCCCGTAACTTTAAATTCCGGATCTTATCTTTAAAGGGCGCAAAAAAACCTTCTTCAGAAATTTTCCATCCGGCAGACACGGAAGGAAAATAACCCCAGCGGTTGGCACTTGAAAACCTTGAGGATCCATCATAGCGCAGATTTGCTTCCAGCAGGTATTTATCTTTATAGGCATAGTTAACACGGCCGAACAAACTTCTTACCGCACGGTCATACTGCTGACCACCGGCATTATCAGCCGTGTTGCCTGCGGAACCCAACGTGGTAATTGTGTAGTCGATCAATCCAAGCTTGCTTGCATTGAAGTCGTAGTAATTAAAATAGAATTCATCATATCCTGCCAGTACGCCAAAATCGTGATCATGTCCTATTTTGGCATTGTATCGCAGCACTCCGTCAAGCGTAACCCTGTAATCTTTATTGAAAGAATAGCTGGTGGTTAGCAGGTCCGGGGTTGTTGCCGCAACACGCAATATGTTGGTATTAAAATCCCATTTATTAATAGGTAATGCATGCGTATTAATTTCTTCAAACCTCGTCTGGTAATTCACTTTGGCTTCAAAGCTGAGCCCTCTATATATGTTCAGAACGCTGTACAGGGTGGTGTTGATCCTGGTTTGCTGATCGCTGCCACCTGTGCCATCAAGGTAAGACTGTATATTATTAGCCAGTTGATTTTCTTCCGTAGCAGAAGGGTATCCATATTTACCATCATAATAAGGATATACGCCCGGTGTTGTCTGGCTGAGATAGGTGTACACGTTATCTGTATTAGCAAGGCCAAATGTTTGCAGCGACGCAAAAGTTTGTGTACCTATTGTTATCACTTTATTGATCTTTGCCTCAACGTTTGCCCTGAACTGGTATCTTTCAGTTGTTGTATGATCTACGATACCTGGATTGTTCTGGTAATTGGCAGACAACAGGTAAGTAACTTTTTCGCTGCCCCCGCTTAAGGAAATATTGTGGTTCTGTGCTGTTTTATTGTGAAATATCCAGGACGACCAGTCCGTATTGGGATAGGCCAGCCAGTTAGGAACCCCGAGGGCATTTTTTCCATCCGGATTAGCGGCAGCCGCCTTCCATTCATCAATTCTCGCCTGTGGAAACAAAACAGATTGGCCAAGGTTTACAGAGCTTTCATTTATCAGCCCCATATGCTGGGCATAGTCTGTAACAAATTGAATTTTACCGGAAGGCGCTGTTGACGAAGCAATGCCGTTGTACGTAACAGTAGTTTTATTTTTAGATCCTTTCTTGGTAGTAATTAAGATAACGCCGTTAGCTGCCTGTGAACCGTAGATGGAAGCAGAAGCGGCATCTTTTAAAATGGACATGGATTGAATATCATCAGGGTTAACTGCATCCATTGAGCCGATGATCCCATCTATCACTACCAGCGGATCTGAGTTGTTTAATGTACCAACTCCCCTGATCCGGATGGTACCGCCATCGGAACCCGGTTTACCCGAAGCCTGTCTTACAAACACACCTGAAGAAAGGCCGGCAAGTGCTGAAGACACGTTGGTTATTGGGCGGCCAGCTAAATCACTGGCTGTAATAGACGACACCGCGCCGGTAAGATTTACTTTTTTCTGCGTGGCGTAACCTACCACTACTATATCACTTAAGCTTCCTGATTTTGCTCTTAAACTGGCAGCCACTACAGACTGGTTACCTACGGAGAGTTCAGTAGTTTCAAAATTAACAGAAGAGAGCACCAGCGTTGAGCCAGATGCAACAGCAATTGTAAACTTTCCATTTGCATCTGTAGACACTCCCGTGGTACTGCCTTTTACGGTTACCGAAATCCCCTGCAGCGGATTATTTGTTTCATCCGTTACAGTACCTGTTATTGTTTTTGTTTGGGAAAAAAGCATCCCAGGAAATGAAAGCAGCAATATTAAAACGCTTAATGGTTTTGGGAGATTGAATCGCTTTGGTGAGAGACCTGATAATTTCATACGCAATAATTTTTTGTAAATTGATTAAAAACACGGCTGCAAAGAACGGAAATCCGGCGTAACTCCTTTGAAGCAAGTATGGTGCAAATTTTGGTCAATTATCAAAACTGAAGGGGGGAATATCGTAAACGAATACGGGGGTTTTT
>CAXSIE010000124.1:0-2594 GCA_964237295.1 uncultured Flavihumibacter sp.
CAAACAGAAATAGTAAAAATACGACAAAGTGAGTAGGGTTTTTACGCTGGAAAACATATGGCTAGTATAAAGGTGTACTAAGTTTTTGTATCTTGTTATGTGATTTTTGTAATCTGCTCTTTGCGTGTATGATTAAAATAACAGAAATATCTCCCTTCTACAAGAATGTAAATTATGTGCGATGCTAGCATGAAAGGACATTCAATACTAGTAAGAAGGCGTTGATAATTCCCTGATTGTCGTCAGCTGAAATGATTTTCAATTTCAGTTTGAAGGATCCCATTTTTAAAAAAGACAAGTCCTAGACATCGTAAACGAACATTTATGATCAATACTTTGGAAATGAAGCCATCACTTATGTTAGCTCCGTACATACGATGCTATCGGCTTCGCAATCTGGATACAAATAATACAGACCTGGTGATTCCCTGGTATCCTTCCAACGATGTATCGCTGACGTTTCATCTTAGAGACGTACCAAGGGGTGTTAAAAATCCCAATACAGGTAAAATATTGCAGGGTGGAAGCTATGGCGGAGTTTTAGGATTAGGAACGCAATATAATGGTGAATTCCTGTTGAAAGGCAATTATGAAATTTTTGAAATACTTTTTAAGCCGAATGGAGTCTACAAGATTTTTGGAATACAGACTAAGGACGTTAACAATGACCTTGTGTACGCCGATGATATATTTGGTAATAAGGTCAAAAACTTTTTTTATCAATTAGCTGAAGCGCGAGGGTCAGTCGAACAGAAAACTGTCGCAGACAATTATCTTACCAGGCTATTTGTACAAAATAATCAAACCTCTAATCTTGATATTGTGACGATAGTATCAAATGAAATTTTGAAGTTTAATGGTGATGTTAAGATCCGTCATATTGCTTACCATGCCAACATGAGCGTCCGGACTCTGGAACGCCGCTTCATTGAACAGGTAGGAGTATCACCGAAACTCTTTGTTTCCATAACGAGATTCAGTTTTGCGTTACGTCAGAAAAATTTACACCCGCAAAAAAGCTGGACAGAGATAGCTATTGAAGCAAATTATTATGACCAGACGCATTTGATAAAGGATTTCAAGCGTTTTACAGGTGAAAGTCCATCGCACATGTATAAATTAATGCCTTTTGAAAATTACGACGGCACTGTGGATGGCTAGCTGAAACTGCTGGATTTCAAGTGTGCACTACAGTCTTCAAGAACAATGGGTTCTGATATTTTTGTATTGCTTGCTCTGGTAGCGACCTTAATGTTAATAAAAATTATACAACCACTGTTAATTTCAGGAAATGCGGAAATATTTGCCGTAGAAATGACTGTGCAAAAAAATCATGAGGATCGTAAGGCGCTGGTTGAACTGGGCTTGTTTGTGCTGTGCTAATGATAACGCATGCCCATTGAAGAATGAGTAATATTATTTTTTCATGTTGTCGAAATTGTTGTCGTACTTGTTAGTTTGGTTGTACATTGTTTGCTTGGCGGATTATTTTTAACAGTGATTTGTTGTTTGAACTTGTAATAGCAATGCTAGCGCATTTATTGAATGTTGCAAATGCCCGAATTGCGTTGCAAAGTTTTGTCACTTCAGGAAGGTGGATTTGAGCAGGCTCGAAGTGAATGTTATGTATGATAAGTGTTTGTTGTTTTCGATCTGCTTTGGCATCCATTCTGGCCGCAAAACTATCTCCAATAAGTATAGGCAATGAGAAATAGCCGTACTTGCGTTTTGCCTCCGGAACAAACATTCTACCTGGTAATCGAAATTAAAAAAGTCGCGTAAGCGATGTCTGAACACGTTCAATATATCGAAGGGAGAAAGAATAAAAGCGTCGCCGGCAATATTGATCTTTTTCTTTTTATAGTGCGGCAGCATGTACAGAGGACCTTTCATGCCTTCGATTGAAACGGTGCAAATTTCGCCTGCATCAACAAGTTTTTTCAGTGTCTCTTTAACAGGAGGTTTTACAAACCTGCCGTTCCATGAAATCTCTTTTGGGTAGGCAATTCCCAGACAGTTTAAAGAGCGAAGGATCAAATGTCTTGTATACTCTTCCTGGCTGGGTATGGTCTTGTCAATATCAACAGGTACAATATTCCTGGTAAGATCATATAGTTTGTGGAAATCCTTTTTTCTCGTTGTTAATAACGCTCCGGTAAAATGCAGCCGTTCAAGCGCAACTTTAGATGGGCGCCAGTCCCACCAGCCTGAACTTTTTTCAACACGGTCATTTTCAAAATCTTTTGCACCAAGCGGCCCCTCACGCGATATCCGATCAAGGATTTTTTTCATGAGGCTGGACGCTTCCACTGGAATTGATTTATATTTTTCAAGAAAGCTTTGTTGAATAGGTATGGAGAAACGGAATTCGTTCATTGGCATGAATCCTGAATCGCGGGTCCAAAACTCGTAGATTCTGCCATCGCCCTGTAAGTCTTCCAGCCACTCGGTTTTGTAATCAGGCACTCGTGTCCAAATTGAGTGATGATGTGCACGTTCGACAACGTAATTAGTGTCTACCTGGATGAAGCCAAGCTGATCTATAACCTTATAAGCTGCTTCAATTCCTTTTCCGAATTGATTGCTTTTGGCAA
>CAXSIE010000124.1:2604-11897 GCA_964237295.1 uncultured Flavihumibacter sp.
GCAGGATAATAGTTCTGGCTTGAGGTTTCGTAAGATTGACCGTTTCCATAAATGAATTATTCACCGTACAGCGACGAAAGTACAGCCAATTTATTAATGTCTGGTTACTCGGGATCTTTACGATAAGTTAACAAATTAGGATGGATTCGACAACAAATCCGGTTACATGTGATGGGCCAATGATATCGGTCATCGTAAATTTCGATAAACATTTATTATTTGATAAATCTTCCTGTATTTCATCCGGCTATTTTAGATAATAGCTTTTCGTAGTCATTTTGATTATATCGCTGCCTGTTCGCGACGTCACGGGAAATGGCACGCTAAAGATTGCGTCATCGGACTTTCACTTTTACATTCTTAAACATAAACGTATTGTCACTGATGCGCAGCGCCTTACTGTGTAATACCTGTCGGAGGACTCAACTGTACACCTTCAAAAAAAGCAACCTGAAAAATCTTCCAACAAAAGTCAAATAATTATGCAATAAAATCATTTAAGGTCTCCAGCCTGTAGCCTTTACGATAGATATTTGTTATGCGAAGATCATTATCAACGCTTAATTTTTTCTAAGCTTTGATATGAACATATCGAGGCTGCAACCGGTAAAGACTCCATCTTTAATCCAGACTTCCTGCATTAGTGTTTCGCGTGAGATCAGTTCACCGAAATTTTTGTGAAGCAATTCCAGAACCTTGCATTGGTGTATATCCAATTGTCACAAGCACGGATAAATGTTAATCAAAGATAAAATAAAAGAAATCGCTGCGCCTCCGCTATCATCTTGAATGAAGATACACAGGATTGCTCGAAGAAACAACCAGGAACATTGTTGACAAAGTTAATAGACAGGGTTATCTGAAAGGAAGCTTAAGGGTAGACCGAAATCGTTGGAGACAATACAATCTAATGATCTTTTTCGTCAAATAAGGCCTGGTATACTTGAAGCTCCTTTAAGGGATCCAGGATTGTTGTATAGAAGTGTTATTTATCTTTTTAACCGGCTTTACTTCACGGATTATAATTAAAAACACTCTAACGGCTTTTTAACACACTTTACAACATCACAAATACGCCACAATCAGAAGTATCAAGACTCATAAAAATCATGTTTTACCTTGGTGTCAAATCTAAAAATAATCATGCAAACAAATCCTTTTAGCTACCAACTACCTGGTAGTAAAATCAGAACGATCAGCTGTCATTCAAAATCGGATAACTATCAAATGGCCATTATCGTTCTTGAGACAAACAACGCAATCGTTTTTACAGGCTCCGGAAAAGATAGCCTGATGAAAACTGCGGATGGAGCCACTTCTGTTCTTCTCCCCCCATCAACTGTTGCAAAGAAAGCCACTATTATATTTTTTTCTCATCCTATCTTAACCATTAACCCTACCTACACCCTTGTAAAATCAGTTAAAGATCCTACACAGAATGATAGACCATACGGAATTCTAATTAATATTATATCGGAAAATGAAGCTGGAACTGAGGAATGCGGAATTGTACTAACCCTTAACTAATAAATGAATCGCGTGATCAAATGTTCAGGGTTACTACTAGCCTAAATCTTTCCAAAACAAGGGAAAACAACCCAGTACAGAGACAATATTTCTGATCATCGGTGGGGAATTAAATGCTATATAAACCAAAGGCCAACAAGTATAGGATATGGTAAATGCAGACAATCATGAAGCATAGCGTAAATTTTAAGTTACCGAGAACGAAATCAGCGCTGGATTATTTACCCTGAAACATAATTCTTTTAATGTTTCAAATGGTACCATTATAATATTGGTAACGATCGTATAAACTCCACGAGGTGTTCAATTGAAGGCACATCCAGTGTGCTGATAATCAAGCAGCTGTGATCTTATGGTTCTAGCTGCTTTTTTATAGGTATAAAATAGGTACAATTTCTTTATTCCGGCATTCATCCAGTGGACCACGAATAGCATTACAGTATCTTATGGCTAGGAATTTCTTCATCAAAGAATAGCCAAGCGGCCTTCCGCTTTTCGTCTGTTAGTGTATTTGTTGAGCGGGACATGCACGTGCGGCATCCAGAATAGCTTGCGCATGTTCTTTGTCACCGCACCATATTAACCATTCGCCATTATCCGCGATTACTTGTTTTTCGCATTTGGGCATTTGATGTGAATTTCGAGCCTTTTACGGTTTTATACTTCCTGAAAGAATTCCCTTGGATTAATAGCAGAAAAATGGCAGTATCGATGCCAACCAAGAGATAGAGAATTCAGAAGCAGTTAACAGATATGCCTACTGTCTTGTTAAAGGATAACGCGATAAAACCACCGGGCAGCAGGTGAGCCGTCACGTTCGGTATATTTGCTGATTTCCTGCATCCCAGTACGCTGCATACCAAGTTTTTCTAGGTTCTTCCACGAGCCGATATTCTTCGGATCAGCCGTAGCATATAGGCTTTGAATCCCTAAGCTTCTGGCAAGGTCCTTCATAACCTGGGCTGCCTCAAAAGAATATCCCTTGTTCCACTCTGTCACATCAATGAACGCGCTGCTCTCGGCTTCAAGACCGAATTCGGAATGCTCCTGCAATTCGTCCAGTGCACTCATGCCGATGAATTTTTTATCTTCCTTTTTTATGATCGCCATAAACCAGCCTGTGCGCGGATTGCCGTTATGATTCATCCCCACAAGTTTTATAAAATTCTTTGCAGCGTCTGCAACCGGCATGTTGTTCTGCATGAACTGGGCATAGAAAAAATCAGGGTGGCTGAAAATGCGCTCTATTTCAGGCATGTCAGCTAGAGTTAGCTCGCGCAATATAAGGCGGGATGTTTCAAGTGGCATAAAAAGCTTATTAATAAATTTCAGTAACAGATATAAAACTTTAAAGTTTATTTACAAAGAAGGTAAGCGATAATTAACAAAAATAGACTTTGCAGGATGATTGATTGAGGGTAGTATCGAGTACGGTATTATTATTTGTATAATTAAGATTGATAACATTGTTGGCATAAATGGCGCTGCTCAGGTTGCCATTTAAAATTGTGGTATTGGCTGCAAGGTTTCAATCCTCCCTGTTGGTTTCGGTTCCGGCACAATCTCCATATACTTTAATGCCGTTTTTAATACTGAATGTTAGCAACTGGCGATCGGTTAATGAATGTAAGTTACCGGCTGTATCTTTTGTGGGTAGATAAATGCCGTTTCTTACCCATAACTGGTCACCATATTGGGCAGAATCTTTAGCAGTCTGAAAACTATTACAGGCGTTGTTCCAGTCAGCGGCTGACACGAGGCCCAGGGCCCTGGCGGGTTTAATACGTAAAACATCACACGTTCTTGTTTGTAACATGGGAAGGGCTAAGGTTAAGATACACTTTATACTTTCTAAAAATGGGATTCGTGAATCGATGTTGATTTTACTCAGGAAGGAGTGTTGTCGGTGCGAAATAATAAATTTTTCTGATATACTGATATATGCAAAGACGGTGAATGGAACTGCACCAGTCAATTATGACGTATCTGGGATAATAACATTAACTCCGGTTTTTATTAAGCCATTTATTAACCTCTGCAATTTTAATTGCGTCGAATTTACTGTTCACCGAAAGTTTTTGATAAATATTTTTGATATGGCTTCTCACTGTTTCTTTGCTGATAAATAAGTCTAAAGCAATTTTAGAATAAGTTTTACCTTCTGAAATACTTTGTAATACTTCTCTTTCGCGTTCCGACAGGGGAGAGTTTTGTTGCAACTTAAATGATTGGACTACCATTTTCGCTATATGCAGGCTCATAGGCGCACCTCCTGCCAAGACCTCATCTAAGTTCTTTATAATATCTTCCAGGTTTGAATTTTTAACAAGATAGCCTGCGGCACCGGCACACAGCGATTGGAATACTTTATCACTGTTTTCAAATACAGTAATGATAAGTACAATGCAGGAAGGGCACTGCTTTTTTATCTTTAATGTACCTTCAATACCGTTCATGCCGGGTAATTCGATATCCATTAACACTACGTCGGGATTATCGCTTCGCAGATTTTTTAAAGCGTCTTCGCAATTATCATAACTGCCTGTTACCATGTATTTATTAGTACTGTCAATAACCGCTGTAAAACCTTCTCTTATTTTGATGTTATCTTCAATGACGACAATTCTCTTTTCCATATTCAGCGGTTTTTTTTAAATGAAATAAGTATGAAACGGGACTGAAATCTCCAGCCGGGTTCCCTGATGTTTTGTTGACAGGAAAAAATTGAAATGGTTTCTACTGCATCGCTTTTCTATGTTCTTAAGCCCATAGTGATGTTGGCTATTATCTAGATGCTTCCAGCTGCCATTGTCGTGCAGTGAATAAATGATTTTGTTTTCACAAAAAGCCATTTCTAAAATAACTTCTTTCGCGTTTGCATGTTTGATCACATTAGTCATTGCTTCTTTAAAAATAAAAATCAGGTTGAGTGGCGCAAAGGTGTCCAATTGATGATTTTGTGATATTTCACCTATAATAATTGAGGAAAAAGCTATGTCAAACTGATTATAGAAAGCCTGTCCGTATGCTGTAAGGTATTTAAATAACTCTCCTGGTTCATCACTGTTATGGTTCAGGTTCCATAAAAAATCTTTGCTGGAAGCATACAGGCCGTTACTGTTTTTAATAATGCTTTCCACTACCGGTAATACCTCCGGATCGTTGTGCAGCTTTAATTTCAGCAATGATGCCTGTCTTGTTATGGCCGAAAGCATGTTGCCCGTCTCATCATGAAAGTCGGTAGCCATAGCCTGACGCATGTTGTTCAGCTGGTTTGTCCTTTTTTTTATCGCTTCATCCAGCAGGTTTATGTGATGATCCTGCAATGACCTGATTTTTTTACGGTTGCGCTCCTGGTCAAACTGTTCATAAGCAAGAAAAACACCCAGGAAAATGGTAATAAAACTATGTATAAGCAATGCATATATAGGACTGCCCAATATGCTACTTGTATTGGTGCTTATACCTGTTTCAATGGTTTGATGGTAAATATAAAAAAGTACCAGGAGGCTGGAAATAATCGTCAACCAACCCCATTTTTTATCTACCCACACGGCTGCAAGCAGGTACATGTGCATAAGCCCCATATAGGTTGAAAAAATTAATCCGCTTTCTTTAATTAAATCGTACACAATAAAATAAGTGACTACCGCTGTTAATGTCATTGGTATGCGGTAATGGCCAAAAAATTTCATTGAAAAAGCGGTAATAGTAAGTAATACTACATTTAAATAGTAACCGCCGACAGGTTTTCCCAGGTACAAAAGAAACAGTGGAAACAAAGACACAAAAAAAAATCCTAGGACAACCGAACTAGCAATTACACGAAACTCATCATACCTTTCATGAGCTTTGTTATTCCGCATTTCTGCAGGCAAAAAGTATTCTGTCAAGTTATTAAATAACATGGGAGGTAATAAAATTTGATAATAATCATAAAAACAAAATCATTGAGCATTGCTATAATACAATTAAATTTTGGCGCTACCTTGTTATTAGTATCAATACATCTTCTTACAATTTGTGCATTGAATATTTGAACAAATCGTGCAATACTTTTTTCAACGGTTTAAAAACCGCCAACTGTTATTAGCTTCGGATTACACTGCGAGATATTTCACAGGGCGCCTACAGATCAGCATCATAGTAATACTTTCTTGAAAATAGATTTTTTAAAGTCATTTTCCATTCATTCTAAAAAAAAACCCCAAATCGGGGGATATCCGCATCGATTACTCTTGTAGTTTTGCGAGACAACATTTACTTTTAGTTTTTCCAGTTAAGCGAATACAGTCTATCAAATAAAAATTACATTAATCAATGAAACGGTTTTACCAGTGCCTATTCTTAGTATTTGTTTCCATTCTTTTCTTTCAATGCCAAAAAGATCATGATATTACCAGCGACCCAGGAGTGAATAACCCTGTTGTAGCAACACCCGAGCCGATAGTTGTCAGCCTGCAAGGTAATGTGACTGACGAAAACGACAAACCGTTACCTGGCGGGTGAGTTTTACGAAGGAACTTTTTCCGGAAAGTTTTCGGCTAACAATACCACTACTGTTCATAATATCAGCGCTTCATTTAAAGTGATGCGTTAAACTAAGAATAGGTTATAATTGATATCGTCGCTCATTATTATTGTTATTTTTTTCCGTGCTTCAATACTAATTTTAATCTCATACAAACTCAACTTCAAAACCGGCTTAAAAAATCCCCCAATTTGGGTGATTGATCCGTTGGGCTAAAATGATAGCTTTGTACTGATTAATATTTTGGATCGGGCTGCTTGCAGCTAAGCTTATCTCTTCAAAGATCGAATAGAATATAATATTATTATACACCAACCATGTTCAATAAAAACCATCAGGATCTGCAACCTCTTTAAGGGGTAACACCATAAGTGCTATCTAGCCTTAGCATTGTTGTTAGTAATGATAAATTTTTGTACATCCTGGCACATGAATGGAGTTTCCGAGCTGATAAAGATTTAACAATTATCTATTCTATATCCTAATTGATCGATACCCCATTTTAATCTTTAAAAAATTGGAGGATCCGATTGTAACCTGTTAATAAAGGAGTTATTTTAAAAATTATTTTAACCAAAAGCTTATGAATTTTAGCACGCGCCTGTGGCCATTCTCAGTTTCAAAAATTAAAAATCCTTACTTTCCGTTTTCACATGCCCCCCGGAAAGCTGTAGGAAAAATCTTCTTCAGTCTTTTGTTAATAGTCCTGTCACAAGTTGCCAGGCCAAACACCGGTGATCTGGACCCCACATTCGGGATGGGTGGGCTGATCATGAATGTTGGTAAAACATTCAGTGATATTGTAAGGGATCCTGACGGCAAATTGTTGGTTAGGGGAACTTCCGTCAACAGCCAGGGCGGCACCGATTTTTTTATTACCAGGTACAACCCGGATGGATCAATAGATAACGTCTTTACTACAGCCGATGCACATACTGATTTAGGAAATGATCTCAAACAGGTGACATTTATAGCCATTGATGCAAACGGAAAGATTGTTGCAGCAGCGCATTCCATGTTAAATGGAATAGAGCGGCCCTCTATAGTTCGTTACAACCCGGATGGCTCATTGGATAACAGTTTTAATGGCAGCGGCCGGCTCACTGATACGCTATTTGGGGGATCCATAAACGACTACAAATTGTATATCCAAAACGATGGAAAAATAATTGCATTTTCATCCACTGAAATAATAAGGATCAACAGCAATGGAACTATAGACCGTTCATTGGGTGCTGCCGGCAAAATAACATCTTCCAGCTCAGGCATTCTTACGTCACTGGCCGTTCAAAATGACGGGAAAATCATCACGGTAGGCGGGCTACAGAATCACCTTCTGGGGGTTATCAATCGCTATAATGCAGATGGCACCAGGGATTTGGCTTTTGCAAAAAACGGAGAAGCATTGACTAATTACGGGGGGCGAACTCCTATTGAGAATAGCGGCTATTATAATTATACCACTAGTGTAATAATTCAACCAGATGGCAAGATCATAACAGGCGGAACCACTACTATTTACAAAGATAATTTGGTCTATGGTGGCGTTGGCCTTGCTCGATATAACACAAATGGCTCGTTAGATTCGACATTCGACGGCGACGGATATGCTACAACTGACTTTGATTTTATAAGGGGGATCGACGGCTCTTTCTTTTACAGTATGGATGCGGACGGTAAAATCGTGGTGGCAGGTGGAAGTTCGCAGTTCAGTGTCCTTCGCCCCGACTACCAGATAGCACGATTCGATACCAACGGCTCGCTTGATAAAAGTTTTAGTGAGGATGGATTGTTATCATTGAACCTCGGTAGGAGGCAGGCTTCAATAGGAGCGGTGATCTCCGGAAGTAATGTATATATAGCGGGTAACAGTGCCAGCGTGGGGGCTATTCTTGCAGCATTTACTCTGGATGATAAAGTATTATCCGGTCTGGGTTACCGTTACTATACCGGTGATTGGAACACCCTCCCCGATTTTTCGTCTTTATCAGCTGATAAAACCGGCTTTACCGAAAATGTTGATATCAGTAACCGGCCCTCGGGTTCGAACGACCATTTTGCGTTTGTATGGGAGGGTTATATAAACATACAAACCCCGGGTACCTACACTTTTGAAACAGTTTCAGATGATGGAAGCAAATTCTATTTCAATAATTTCTATACTCCATCATCTACTGCCCTTGTTAACAATGATGGCGTTCATGCGGCGCAATCTGCAACAGGTACTGTAACAATCGATTCAGCAGGATTATATCCCGTTGCAATCACCTATTTTGAAAAAGATGGTGGTGAGGTGATGCAGTTGTACTGGACCGCACCTGGTAAAGCAAGAGAAGTTATCCCGGCGTCAGTATTAACTCCACGAACCACAAAACCGGATCTCTCACTACCTGCTCCACCTGCAAATTTACGGGCGGGAATCAGGGGCAGAACATTTGGCAGGGTAGATTGGGACAAATCAACCTCTGCAAACATCGCGGGATATGAGATATATGTCAAGACATACTTCATTAAGTTTACAACAGACACTTTTGCTATTTTGGAAGGACTTGCCCCTAACGCGCTCCAGCAAGTCAGCATAAGATCGCGTGATTCGTCAGGCCTTCTTTCCAATCTCAGCAGCGAGCTTACTTTCTTTACCTATTCAAGCGAATTATATTACGAGTTGTATACTAACATTACACAAGGAGTAACAAGTTTGAAAGGACTGAATTATATTCAATCCGGCAAAACCGCTAACGTAGACATATCTGTAAGACCTAAGGATGTAAATGAAAACTATGAATTCACCTGGCAAGGATATATTAATATACCCGCTCCCGGCAAGTATACTTTTGAAACGATATCGGATGATGGCAGCAAACTGTACTTTGGCAATGCTTACTCCGAAGACGCTGTTCCTTTAGTAGATAATTTTGAGAACAACGGTTTGCATGCGCCTGTGTCTGTAAGTCGTACCGTTGATGTTCCTTCCGCCGGCCTTTATCCGTTTGCTGTTAGGTATAACCAATATGGTGGCGGACAAACCTTGCAGTTATTTTGGTCTGGCCCAGGCTTGGAAAGACAACTTATTCCTAATACTGCATTTACTGACGATAGTAAGCCAGGTGCTACCCTCAACGGCTTAAACTACAAATACTATGAAGGCAGCTGGTCAACACTTCCTGATTTCAGTTCTCTATCCCCGGTAAAGGCAGGTGTGAGTTCGAATATAGATCTTAATGTAAGAGCCGCA
>CAXSIE010000125.1:0-1673 GCA_964237295.1 uncultured Flavihumibacter sp.
AAAATTTACCATGAAGGGCACTAAGATCATTCACCTGGAATACAGGGATTAAAACAGCACACGTTTCTCCATATAAATAAATGTAGTCCATGTACATACCCCGTCGCTACCAGGAAGAAGACCGTGAAAAGATCCTTTCCTTTATGAAAGAAAACAGCTTCGCTATAATGGTAACTGTAAAGGAAGGGCTGCCGGTAGCTTCCCACATTCCTTTGGCTGTTGAAAAAAATCAAAACGGTGAAGATGTTTTGGTAGGACATATATCCAGAGGCAATGATCAGAAAAATACTTTTACGGAAGGCGCAAGAATACTTTGCATATTCCCCGGGCCACATGCCTATATTTCTCCCCGCTGGTACACGCAACTGAATGTACCTACCTGGAATTACATCTCAGTACATGCTTATGGCACCCTGCGTATTATGGAAGGGGAGGAACTAAAGGCAGCTCTTTCAAGGCTGGTGCATACTTACGAACAGCATATGCCCCATCCAATGACGCTGGAAGATTTACCTGCGAAGAAATTTAATGATGACGTGCGCGGCATCATTGGTTTTGAAATAAAAATTGAAGAATTGCAGGCTGCTTCCAAACTAAGCCAGAACCGTGATGCGGAAAGCTATGGCAATGTGATAGAACAATTAAACACAGGAGATGCTATCGCCAGGCAAGTGGCTGCTGCAATGGAAGAAAGAAAATCACAATTATTTAATGAGGAATGAACCGGAGATTTTTTTAATCCGCTAACATTGTGGTATGAAATCTATAGCTGAATTCGGGCAACTGATGCTGTTGTTTTTATTTATAACAGCCTGCCATGTTACTAAAAACATACAATCCGATATGCCGGTTTTTGATAAGCAGGGACACCGGGGTTGCAGAGGTTTAATGCCTGAAAATACCATCCCGGCAATGCTCAAGGCCGTAGAGATAGGTGTCACCACTCTTGAAATGGATGCTATGATCACAAAAGATGAAAAGGTTATTCTCTCACATGATCCTTATTTCAATCACAACATAACCACTAAAGCCGATGGCAGTTTTATAGATGCAAAAGAGGAGAAAAATTATAGTATATACGGAATGAGCTATGCAGAAACCAGGCAATTCGATGTAGGGTTGAAACCTTCACCCGGGTTTCCGCGACAACAGAAACTTGCCGCTCATAAGCCCCTGCTGAGCGATGTGATTGATAGTGTTGAAACCCTTTGCAGCAAAGAGAAACGCGCATTGCCATTTTATAATATCGAAACGAAATCAAATCCTGTAACAGATAACATTTTTCATCCGGCACCTGAAAAATATGTGGACATACTGATGGAAGTAATCAATCGCAAACGCATAGCCGGGAGGGTCATAATTCAATCTTTTGATTTCAGAACATTAAAAGTGATGCATCAGAAATATCCGGCAGTTAAAACTGCTGCACTCATTCAGGCTGCCGATAAAAGATCTGTAGATGACCAGCTTAAGGAACTGGCATTCATTCCCACTATTTACAGCCCTGAAGCCTCATTGGTTAATAAAGAACTTATAACCACCTGCCATCAGAGAAATATGAAAGTGATACCCTGGACGGTTAACGATAAAGAAAAGATAGAAAGTTTTCGTAAGCTGGGTGTTGATGGCATTATTTCGGATTATCCTGATTTGTTTTAAGTGGGCGAAGGGAA
>CAXSIE010000125.1:1683-2288 GCA_964237295.1 uncultured Flavihumibacter sp.
GTCTAGCTGACCAAAAACCGTTTACTTTACAAAAACAACCCGGATGCACCGCAGTAAAATCATTGAGCAGATCAGGCAAAAGAAAAGCTATCTCTGCATCGGACTCGATACAGACATTACAAAAATCCCCCGGCATTTACTCACTGCTCCTGACCCTGTATTCGCTTTTAACAAATCCATCATCGATGCCACGCATCATCTATGCATAAGCTACAAAATCAATACTGCTTTTTATGAAAGCCACGGTGCTAAAGGATGGGAGTCGTTAAAGAAAACGGTTGATTACATTCCTGAAAATATCTTTACAATAGCAGATGCTAAAAGAGGCGATATCGGTAATACATCTGCGCAATATGCCAGGGCTTTCTTTGAAACGCTGCATTTCGATGCCGTAACAGTTGCTCCTTATATGGGCGCCGATAGTGTAAAACCTTTTTTGGAATATCAGGATAAATGGACCATCCTGCTTGCTTTAACTTCTAATTCAGGTGCCAGCGATTTTGAATTACAAAAAACAGAAGCCGGGTACCTGTACGAAAAAGTTATTAATACGGCCATGAAATGGGGAACACCCGATAACCTGATGTTCGTAATCGGCGCCACAC